>NZ_LUKH01000001.1:0-278861 GCF_001593695.1 Leisingera sp. F5
TCATACAGGCTTCCATGCCAGCGACGCAGCGGGGCAAATTATCAAAGGCGGTCTTCAGTGCCAAACGCTTGATCTTCTTGCGCAAGACGCGCTGCCCGGAGTGATCAAAGCCGGCCAGATGGAAGGTCTCCTTGCCGGTATCCACGCCAATGACTGCGATTTCATCAGTGTTTTCAGGCTTCTTCGACTTCATAACTGCTTCTCCTGTTTGCAGAAAGTTGCCGCCCTGCCTGGTGGCGATGGAGGCCTGCGGTGGCGCGCATTTCCGGGGCCGGGAGCTGGCCAAGCTCGGCCACGGCATCAAGCTCATCCCGCCCGCCTATGTGAAGCCCTTCATCAAGCGGCAAAGAAATGATGCGGCGGATGCCGAGGCGATCTGCGAGGCGGTGCAGAGACCGAACATGCGCTTCGTGCCGGTGAAGAGCGAGGAAACGCAAGGGGCGGCCAGCATCTTCCGTGTCCGAGAATTGCTCATCCGGCAGCGGACCCAGGCCATCAACGCGCTTCGCGGACACCTCACCGAGTACGGCTGGGCCGTGCCACAGGGTGCGGCGAATGCCCGGCGCCTGGCCGCCCTTGCCGCGGACGAGGACGCGGGCCTGCCCGCCTCGGCGCGGGCCTCCCTGACCGTCCTGACTGCAACGCTTGCCCAGCCCGACGCTCAGATCGAGACCTTGGATGCCGGGAACGACCGGCGCGCCAAGACGGATGAGGTTGCCCGGCGCCTGATGACGATCCCGGGCATAGGCCCGTTGATCGCCACGGCTATCGCCACGCTGGCTCCGCCGCCAGAAGCTTTCCGGAAGGGGCGAGACTTCACGGCATGGCTCGGCCTCACGCCGCGGCAGCACTCGACAGGCCGCAAGCAGAGGCCCGGCGCCACGACGGCCCTCCCGGGACATTGCGTGCCGCAATGCCCTGCCGGGCAGTGGATGGGCGAGCGCTCTCTGCGCCCGTTGCTGATCATCGGCGCCAACAGCGTTATCATCAAGCGGCACTGTCACGCTTCGGCGCGTCCGGGCGCGTGGTTGGCGGGAATGCTGGAGCGGAAGCCGGCGATGCTGGTCCGGGCCGCCCTCGCCAGCAAGATGGCGCGGATCGTCTGGGCGCTGATGAAGAGCGGAGAGATCTACCGGGCTCCGGCCATGGCGGCGTAAGGTCCGCCAGCGGTCGCGAGGCCGTCGGAGCGGAGGAGGGCCGAGAGCCGCTTGACGCAACGGTCGTAAGACGGGGCCGGCAGAACCAGAGTGCGACAGAGTGCCATCGAGCACGCGGCTTTGATTTGGTTCCGGCCCGCGAACACCATGCGGGCCCGCGGCATGACGATGACCGCATCACGGTGCCGGATACATGTCAGCACCCGGCACCGCGCCAAATTGCTCCCAAACCCTCTTGCGCAAAGGGCGGTTATACATGCTGCACAAATCTCCTGATGGGATTCATGCCGTGTCTCCAGCATGGTAGCTTGGCGGCATGAGCAGTTGGAACCCCACGGCCTGCAAGACGACGAACCGGCAGGATTGCATTGATGCGCTGAAGCGGCGCGGGCCCTTGCCGGCCCGGTTTGATCCCGGGATGATTTGAACACCGCCGCCGCGTGGCAAACGGAGCCGGCAGCAGCGCTTCGGCGATGCCGCGGTTCAGACCTGCCTGACTTTGAAAGCTCTGTTCGGGATGCCCCGGCGGAAGAGTGAACCAGTGACGGCGGCACTGGTTCGATCCCGCTGGCGAACGGTTTGTGCAGAGCCTTCTGCGGTTGGCCGGGCTGGAGTGGCAGGGGCCGGATTTCAGCACGCTGTGCCGCAGGCGACAGACGGTGAACGCCAGCCTGCCGTATCGGGGCGGCACTGGACCGCTCACCCTCCTGATCCCCTCCCGGCGGTGCTTGCACCGCCTGCCGGGCAGGGGACAGCACTGGCATCAAATCCGAAGGCGAAGGCGAATGGAACGCGCGCAAGCATGGAGGCCCCAAACGCCGCATCCACTGCCCGGCAGGCGATCGCGGAGCAATCTGCCAGGAGGGGGATGATCTAAGAACAGGAGTTCAAGCGTTCGGCAGCAGAGCTGAGCCGCCGGCACGGCCTGAGCCTGGCGGCCTTTTACAAGCTGAAGTCCAAGTATGGCGGCTTGGAGGTGCCGGAGGCCGCGCGGATTGTCAAACGGGGCGTCCAGGTTGATCAGCTCGAACGGGCCGGTGCCGACATCGCTTTCGCATGGCGCACCCGGATCACCGCCGCAGGCCCCGGCTGTCCAGCATCTTGATGCAGTAGCCCATAGTCAGCAGCGGAAAGTCTGGGTGGCTGTCCTTCAGAACGACTTTGACAGTCGGGGGCAACGGCTTCGGCATGGTCGATGATACCCATCACGCTTTTGGTCGGGCTGTTGATGGTTTCCGGCTGGGTGCGCATCAGTGAAAACGCGACGTCCCCGGCGGTGAAGGCATTGCCGTAGTGGAATGTCACGCCCGGGCGTTGCCTGAAGATCCATTCCTTGGCGTCAGGAGTGGCCGGCCATTCCAGCGCCAGATCGGCAGAAGGGCGGCCGTCTTCGCCCTGGCGGACCAGGCGGGAATAGACGTTCTGGATGGCTTCGTAATAGCGCTGCGGAGAGATCGGGTCCATCGGCGCAGATCTGCCAAATCCCAGCTCGTGCAGGATGCGCAGCGTTTCAGCTGCGGTTGCGGTACTGGCCTGAGCGATGGCAGCAGAAAGCAAAGCGGCTTTCTCATGGGTCTATGTTGGGGCGTGGCCGGCTGGAAAGAGTGGCGGCGAGATTGCCTGCCGCCGCAAATTGCCGGATTGAGTGAAATATTCGTGACGCGGAAAAGCCGGACCAGCGGCCGTATTCGTGCATTTACCGCTGCGCCTTGATTTATAGGTTTTAGAGAAGGCTGTAGTGTTTTTGTTTCCTGAATTTCACAAAATTTTCAAAATGTTACCCAAAAATATGCAGTCAGCCACGAGCTGTCTTTCCGCCTTTGACGCAGCTGCGGGCACCTGAACTTCACAATTTCTGCCCGGGAACCGGGCCGGTTAAAGGGACCGGTTGGTGCCCTCCCGCGCTCCGAGAGGCTGCAGGAAGCCAGGATCGAAAATGGAGTGAGTTCCAGGGGGGCTCATCCGGATTACGGCATGAACTTTGCGGAATGCGGCAGAAAGCTGCATCCGGCTAGGGAATTGTTAGAGAGTGCAGCCTAAACCTGCCAGCAACATGCCCGCAATGAAGGTTCCGCACGAATGCTCCGACTTCCCAATTTTCTGTACCGTCTGCCTGTCCGTATCTATGCGCTGGCAGCGCTTGCACTCAGCCTGACTGCTGTACTGACGTTCTTGTTGCTGTCGCAATCCGTCAAAAACGCCTATGAAATGCGTTATACAGAGCTGCACAACGTCACAGACACCGCAGTCAGCCTGCTGCGCGATCTGGAAGAAGGTGTGAAATCCGGCCGCTTCACCGAGCAGGAGGCCCGGGACATCGGCCGAGAGCGGCTGACGGCTCTGCGTTTCGGCGATGCAGGTTATGTTTTTGTCTTCGACCATGATCTGGTGGTTCAGGCGCATCCGGTCGTGCCTGCCTGGAATGGCACCAACCAGGGCGCTTACGAGGATGTGACGGGCATGAAGGTTTTCCAGGAGCTGGAAAAAATTGCCGCCGCCAAAGGGGCAGGGGAGCTTACATATTACTTCAAGAAGCCGGATTCCGAGGTGATCGAAGCCAAGATCGGCTATGTGCAGGCCTAT
Organism: Leisingera sp. F5; assembly: GCF_001593695.1. Classification (NCBI taxonomy): domain Bacteria; kingdom Pseudomonadati; phylum Pseudomonadota; class Alphaproteobacteria; order Rhodobacterales; family Roseobacteraceae; genus Leisingera; species Leisingera sp. F5. The sequence continues at coordinate 3,741 of NZ_LUKH01000001.1, forward strand.
GAACCCTGGGGCTGGATTGTCGGCACCGGTGCCTATGTCTCGGATATCGAAGCCGACGTGGCACTGATGCGCAAGGAGGCGCTGATCATTCTGGGGATCAGCCTGGTGGCGCTGTCGATTGCCGCCTATTTCATCACCCGCAGTGTCACTGGCCCGCTGAATGGACTGAAGTCCCGTATGCAGTCGATGGCCGATGGCGACACCGACAGTGAAATCCCCTCCGCCGATGCGCGCAGTGAGCTGGGGGAGATTGCCCAAAGCCTTGATGTGTTCCGCCAGGCATTGATCCGCCAGAAAGATCTGGAAAAGGCCGAGCAGTTGCGCAACGAGAAACGCGGCAAAGTTGTGGGTGTGCTCAGCGGTAAACTGTCAGCCTTGTCGCAGGGGGATCTGACCGCGCAGATCACAGAAACCTTCCCCGAGGACTACGAACAGCTGCGCCAGGATTTCAATACAACCGCGCAGAACCTCAGCACCACGGTGGAACAGGTGATTGCCGCGGCTGGCAGCATCCGCAACGGCGCGGCTGAGATCAGCCAGGCCTCGGATGATCTGTCGCACCGCACCGAAAGCCAGGCCGCGACGCTGGAAGAAACCGCCGCCGCCCTGGATGAGCTGACCGCTTCGGTCAAATCTGCGGCGGAGGGCGCCCGCAGTGTCGAGGCCACGATGGAAGACGCCAAGGGCGAAGCCCGCACCAGCGGCGAAGTTGTGCAAAGCGCGGTGGCCGCGATGACCGAGATTGAGGAATCCTCGGCGCATATCTCGCAGATCATCTCGGTAATCGACGATATCGCGTTTCAGACCAACCTGTTGGCGCTGAACGCCGGGGTTGAGGCCGCCCGCGCAGGCGAGGCGGGCCGCGGTTTTGCGGTGGTGGCATCGGAGGTGCGGGCGCTGGCGCAGCGCTCATCGGATGCGGCGATGGAGATCAAGACCCTGATCGGCAACAGCTCTGGGCAGGTTGCCCGTGGTGTTGATCTGGTGGGTAAGGCCGGAGACGCGCTGCAAAGCATCGTTTCGCAGGTCAGCCACATCTCGCAGCTGGTCTCCGGCATTGCCGAAGGCGCTGCCGAGCAGTCCACCGGTCTGAATGAGATCAACACGGGTGTCACCCAGCTGGATCAGGTCACTCAGCAGAACGCTGCCATGGTGGAACAGGCCACTGCGGCGGGCCATTTGCTGAAGACAGACGCCTCCAAGCTGAGCGATCTGGTGGCGCACTTCAAGATCCCCGGCGGCCGTATGGCGGCGGTGCCTGCCCAGGCGGCCAGCGCACCGGCATCTGTGCCGTCTGCCCATGGCAGCGATGATTGGGACGTACAGGCCGCCCCGCAGCCCGCCCCGCAGCCTGTTGCCGCGGCCGGTGGCAATGCGGCTAAGAATATGTGGCAGGATTTCTAATCCATCTGCCACCGTTTGCTGAAACAAAAAAGACGCCCGGGGAATTCCCCGGGCGTCTTTTTTGTTTCGGTCTGTCAGGATAGGTCAGCCGATGATCGCATTGAGCGTGGCCGAGGGGCGCATCACCCTGGCCTTCAGCTCGGCACTCGGGCGGTAGTAGCCGCCAATGTCGGCCGCCGGGCCCTGAGCCGCGGCCAGCTCGGACAGGATCTGCTCTTCTTTTGCACCCAGCTCTTCGGCGATGGGTTTGAAATGCGCCGCCAGACCTGCGTCTTCGCTCTGGGCTGCCAGGGCCTCGGCCCAATAGCGGGCAAACCAGTAGTGGCTGTCGCGGTTGTCCGGCTGGCCCACCTTGCGCGAGGGTGAACGGTTGTGGTCCAGGATGCCTTGGGTCGCGTCCTCAGCCGCGCGGCCCAGCACGCCGGCCTGGGCGTTGCCTTTGCTGTCGGCCAGGAAGTTCAGGCTTTCCCCCAGCGCGCAGAATTCACCCATAGAATCCCAGCGCAGGTGGTTTTCCTCAACCAGCTGCTGAACGTGTTTCGGGGCCGAGCCGCCGGCGCCGGTTTCAAACAGCCCGCCGCCCTGCATCAGCTTGACGATCGACAGCATCTTGGCCGAGGTGCCCAGCTCCAGGATCGGGAACAGGTCGGTCAGGTAGTCGCGCAGCACGTTGCCGGTGATGGCGATGCTGTCCTTGCCTGCAGTGATGGTTTCCAGGCTCTGACGGGTTGCTTCGCGCGGCGCCATGATCTGGAACTTGTCCGCAACGCCTGCCTTCTCCAGCGCGGGCTGAACGTATTTGATCAGCTCGGCGTCATGGGCACGGGCTTCGTCCAGCCAGAAGATCGCCTCGGAGCCTGTCAGCCGCTGGCGGTCCATTGCCAAGAGGATCCAGTTCTCGATCGGCGCCTTCTTGACGGTGCAGGCGCGCCAGATGTCGCCGCATTCAACGTCATGCGAATGCAGCGTGTCGCCACTGGCCAGCACGATGCGGATGGTGCCGTCTGCGGGGGCTTCGAACGTGGTGGGGTGGGAGCCGTATTCCTCAGCCTTCTGCGCCATCAGGCCGACGTTGGCCACGGCGCCTGCTGTGGTCACGTCCAGCGCACCGTTGGCTTTGAAGAAGCTGATGGTCTCGTCATAGACGGTGGCATAGCAGCGGTCAGGGATCACGCAGTTGGTGTCGCCCTTGTTGCCGTTCTGGTCCCAGCCCTTGCCGCCGGCCCGGATCACCGCAGGCATGGATGCGTCGATGATCACGTCGGACGGCACGTGCAGGTTGGTGACGCCCTTGTCGCTGTCCACCATATACATGTCCGGGCGCTCGGCGCGCACGGCCTCGATGGCGGCGGTGATTTCAGCGTTGTCCTTCACCCGCTCCAAGAGATCGCCCAGGCCGGAATTCGGGTTCACGCCCAGTGCGTCCAGTTCAGCCCCGAATTTGTCAAACACCGGCGCCAGCCAGGCCTTGACCGCATGGCCAAAGATGATCGGGTCGGAGACCTTCATCATGGTGGCCTTCATGTGCAGCGAGAACATGGTGCCGTCGGATTTGGTGTCGGCAATCGCTTCGCCCAGGAAGGACGCCAGCGCCTTGACCGACATGAATGTGGCGTCCGCCACGGTGCCGTCTTCCAGCGGCCAGCCGTCTTTCAGCACGGTGACAGCGCCGTCCTTGGCGACGAATTCGATTTTCGCAGCGCCGGCCTGATCTGCAGTGATGGTGGCGGATTTCTCGTTTGCATAGAAATCGTTGCCCGGCATTGACGACACTTTGGTCTTGCTGTCTGCCGACCATGCGCCCATCGAATGCGGGTTGTTTCGGGCAAAATTCTTCACTGCCTTGGCGGCGCGGCGATCGGAGTTGCCTTCGCGCAGAACCGGGTTCACCGCCGAGCCTTTGATGGCGTCAAAACGCGCGCGGACGTCCTTTTCGGCTTCGGTGGAGGGTTCATAGGGGTAGTCCGGAATGGCATAGCCCTGACCCTGCAGCTCCGTGATGGCGGCGACCAGCTGCGGCACCGAGGCCGAGACATTGGGCAGCTTGATGACATTGGCGTCCGGGGTCTTCACCAGCTGGCCCAGCTCGGCCAGATCATCGCTTTGGCGCTGTTCTGCGGCCAGACCTTCCGGGAAGGCGGAGATGATGCGGCCGGCCAGCGAAATGTCCTTGGTGCCGACGGTAACACCAGCGGCCGAAGCGAACTTGCGAATGATCGGCAGGAAGGATGCCGAGGCCAGTTCGGGCGCTTCGTCTACAATGGTATACAATATGTCCGGGGTTTGATTTTCTGCCATGTTCCACAACCTTTCAGCGATCTCGGAGGCTTATTGAGCATCAGCACGGACAAGCCGCGCCGGTTTCGGGTATTCCGGTGCTGCCGCGGCGGCGCCTTGAAAATAGGCGGAACCCGGCCTGGCAGCCAATGGTATGGCCCCCATGTAGAACACGATTGCTGCGGGTGCAATGGTTTGGCGCATCTGCACCCCGCGCGGATTGCCGCGGCTTTGGGTTTCGGGCAGGGAAGGGACCGGTCAGGAGGGGCGCTGCCCCTCTTGGGCCTTTGGCCCAATTCACCCCGGAGTATTTCTGAAAAGGAGAAGCGGGAAAGAGCAGCAAGGATATAGGGAACTGGAGGTTATTCGCGCAGCTCGTCCGGGGCGACGCCCCAGAGTTTTTTCTTCGGCGCCCAGCCGCTGTAGCCGCCGGCCGAAATCTCGCACCAGCTGGTCCCGCATTCGCCAAGCCGGGCCACCACGCCCAGTTCGAAGGCGGCGGATACCGGTGAGCGGCTGTCCGGGCGGGAATGCACGGTCAGCATGTCTTCTTCGATCAGCACCGTGCGCACACCGGACAGCAGTGCGTAATGCACCCAGCCGCCGGCCCCCTCGCGGTCCTGCACCCGGCGCCAGTGGCCGTATTCTGCGGTGATTTCCAGCGGCATGCCGCGGCGTTTGAACACCCAGTCGATCTTGTGCGTCAGCGACGGGCCGCGGCGCACATTGCCCTTGGCCGCCTTCATCGAGACATAGCGGGGCAGCGGCAGGTTTGTGACAGGGCCGCGGGATTCAGCGGCGCACACAGCCCCCGCCAGCGCCAAGGATACCGCTGCCGCTGCCAGATGGCGCATTGCCATTGCCGCTTTTTTCACTGCCTGCTCGCCTCTTTTTGCCCGGCCGGGTCAGGCCCAGCCTCTTGTTCCGGTGTTCTGCCCGCCCTTTTGCCCTGGCCGGGAAATTTCCGGCCAGCGGCAAGGGAGTTGCGCTTGGGTTCTTGTGCCCGTCCGCGTCCTGCGCCACGATGCCATGGAGGCGTGCGGAATGAAAAGCCCAAGGGAGAGCGCAAGTGCCAAGAGACCGACTGAGTGTTGTTGTTACGCGACGGTTGCCGGAACCTGTGGAAACGCGGCTGAGCGAGCTGTTTGATGTGCGCCTGCGCGAGGATGACGCGCCGATGACGCGGGCCGAGCTGGCCGCGGCGGTGAAGGATGCCGATGTGCTGGTGCCCACGGTCACCGATACCATTGATGCAGGGATCCTGGGTCAGGCGGGTGAGCGGCTGCGGCTGATTGCCAACTACGGCGCGGGCGTCGATCATATTGATGTATCCACCGCCCGCCAGCGCGGCATTTTGGTCTCCAACACGCCCGGCGTGCTGACCGATGATACCGCCGACATGGCGATGGCGCTGATCATGGCGGTGGTGCGCCGCATGCCCGAAGGGCTGGCGGTGATGCAAAAAGGCGACTGGCAGGGCTGGGCGCCCACAGCACTGTTGGGCGGGCGGATTGCCGGGCGGCGGCTGGGCATTCTCGGCATGGGCCGGATCGGCCAGGCCGTGGCCAAACGCGCCGCCGCCTTCGGCATGCAAGTCCATTACCACAACCGCCGCCGTCTGCGCCCGGAGACGGAAGACGCACTGGAAGCCACCTATTGGGAGAGCCTCGATCAGATGGTGGCGCGGATGGATGTGATCTCCATCAACTGCCCCTCGACGCCCTCCACCTTTCACTTGATGAATGCGAGGCGGCTGAAGCTGATGAAACCTTCGGCTGTGATCGTGAACACTTCGCGCGGCGAGGTGATCGATGAACACGCCCTGACCCGGATGCTGCGGTCTGATGAGATCGCGGGCGCGGGCCTGGACGTCTATGAACACGGCACCGACATCAACCCGCGCCTGCGCGAGCTGCCCAATGTGGTGCTGCTGCCGCATATGGGCTCGGCCACCATCGAGGGCCGCATCGAGATGGGCGAGAAGGTGCTGTTGAATATCAAGACCTTTGAGGATGGCCACCGCCCGCCGGATCAGGTGGTGCCGTCGATGCTGTAACTGCCCGGGCTCCGGGCCGGAATTTGAGAAAGGACTTTTCCATGAGACACTTGATTCTGGCCTGTATCGTCGGCGCCGGCAGTGCCGCCGCGCAGGAGGCCGCCGACGCTGTGGCTCCTGAGGGGGCAACCGCCGGCACGTTTAAGTCACTCTCGGCGGAAACCGCCGCCGCGCTGGAGGCCAAGTCCGCAGGCCTGCCGGTAGACGCCGAAAACTGGATGGTCGCTGCTGCCAATCCGCACGCTGTTGAAGCTGGCGCAGCTGTGCTGCGCGCAGGCGGCAGCGCGGCGGATGCGATGGTGGCGGTGCAGACTGTACTGGGCCTGGTGGAGCCGCAGTCCTCAGGCCTTGGCGGCGGTGCGTTCCTTGTCTGGTATGACGCTGCAACGGGAGAGCTGACCACGCTGGACGGGCGCGAGACTGCGCCGCTGGATGCTACGCCACTCTTGTTTCAGGATGAAAACGGCGCGCCGTTGAAATTCTTTGATGCGGTTGTCGGGGGCCGGTCCGTCGGCACGCCGGGCACACCTGCGCTGCTGGAAGCGGCGCACCGGCGCTGGGGCCGCGCCAACTGGCCGTCGCTGTTTGAACCGGCGATCCGGCTGGCTGAGGAAGGTTTTTCCGTCTCTCCGCGTCTGGCCGGGCTGGTGGCCGACGATGCAGAGCGGCTGGAACGGTTCCCGGCCACCGCTGATTACTTCCTGCCGGACGGCGCACCCATTGCCGAAGGCGCCATGCTGCTGAACCCGGACTATGCCGCCACCCTGCGGGCCTTAGCCCAGGGCGGGGCAGGGGCGTTTTACAGCGGTCCTATCGCGGCAGAGATCGTCCGCACCGTCACCACCGCCGAGGGCAACCCGGGCGTTTTGTCGGCCACCGATCTAGCGCTCTATCAGGTCAGGGAACGCCCGGCGGTCTGCGCCGCCTACCGCGATTTCGAGGCCTGCGGCATGGGGCCGCCGTCCTCCGGCGCGCTGACGGTGGGGCAGATCCTGGGGATGCTGAACTCTTATGATCTGGCCGCATTGGGGGCCGAAAGCGCCGAGGCCTGGCGGTTGATCGGCGATGCTTCGCGGCTCGCCTTTGCCGACCGGGGCCGCTACATGGCGGACAGCGATTTTGTGCCAGTGCCGGCGCACGGGCTGGTGGCAGCGGATTACCTCGCCAGCCGGGCAGAGCTGCTGCAAGGCGATGATGCCTTGCCCGAGGTGGCGCCGGGGGCGCCCGAGTTCGATCATGCGCTGCTGCTGGCAGATGACGAGTCCATCGAATTGCCCTCGACCTCGCATATCTCCATCGTGGACCAGTACGGCAACGTGCTGTCGATGACCACGACGATTGAAAACGCCTTTGGCTCGCGGCTGATGGCAGGCGGGTTCCTGTTGAACAATGAGCTGACGGATTTCTCCTTCCGCACCCATGTCAATGGCGTGCCCATCGCCAACCGCCTGGAGCCGGGCAAACGGCCGCGCTCCTCAATGGCACCAACAATTGTGCTTAGGGACGGCAAGCCAGTGCTGGCCATCGGCTCCCCCGGCGGCAGCCGCATCATCGGCTATGTGGCCAAGTCGATCATCGCTTGGGCCGACTGGGGTATGAACATCCAGCAGGCGCTGGCACTGCCGCATCTGGTCAACCGGTTCGGCACCTATGATCTGGAGGCAGGCACCAGCGCTGAGGGGCTGGAAGAGGCGCTGACGGATATGGGGTATGAGGTCAATATCCGCGATCTGACCTCCGGCCTGCACGCGATAGAGATCGGCGAGGGGCTGAAGGGGGCTGCGGACCCCAGGCGTGAAGGGATCGCGCTGGGCGGTTAGCCTGTATCGCACGTCCGCCAGGCCGAGCGGCAGCAGCCCTACGGGGTTCTGGGTATTGCTGAACTGCAAGTGCCGGGCGTAGGTTAACAGGTGAAGTTCCGGGCTCTGTGCCCTGACCCCGAGGAGACCTATCATGGTGCAAGCCACCTCACTGCCGCGCAACGAGGCCGGGATCGCCGCCGCCGTCGAGACGCTGCAACAGCGGTTCGGCGACCAGCTGCAGACCGGCCAGGCCATCTGTGAGCAGCACGGCCACACCACCACCTGGATCACCAACCAGGCGCCCGATGCAGTGGTCTTTCCCACGTCTGCAGACGAAGTATCGGAGATCCTCAAGACTTGCGCCGAATACGGCGTGCCGGTCATCCCCTTCGGCACGGGCACTTCACTGGAGGGCCATGTGAATGCCCCCGCAGGCGGCATCTGCATCGACATGATGCGGATGGACAGGATCATTGCCGTCCACGCCGAAGACCTCGACGTGGTGGTGCAGCCGGGCGTTACCCGCGAACAGCTCAACACTTACCTGCGCGACCAAGGGCTGTTTTTCCCGATTGATCCCGGCGCCAATGCCTCGCTGGGCGGCATGGCGGCGACGCGGGCCTCGGGCACCAACGCGGTGCGCTATGGCACCATGAAGGACAACGTGCTGGCGCTTGAGGCGGTGATGGCTGACGGTGGCGTGATCCGCACTGCCCAGCGGGCCAAGAAATCCTCGGCCGGCTATGACCTCACCCGTCTTCTTGTCGGCAGTGAGGGCACCCTGGGCCTGATCACCGAACTGACCCTGAAGCTGCAGGGCATCCCTGAGGCGATCCGCTCCGCCCGCTGCTCCTTCCGCTCGGTGGACGACGCCTGCCAGGCGGTGATGATGACCATTCAATACGGCATCCCTGTTGCCCGGATCGAACTGCTGGACGCGCTGAGCGTGCGCGCCGCCAATGCCTATTCCGGCCTCGACCTGCCGGAAACCCCGCTGCTCTTGCTGGAATTCCACGGCTCGGACGCGGGCGTGGTGGAACAGTCGGAGATGTTTACCTCCATCGCCGAGGAATTCGGCGGCTTTGATGCAGCGGCAACCTCAACAGCCGAGGAGCGCAACAAGCTGTGGCAGGCGCGCCATGACATGTATTGGGCCAGCCTGCAGCTGCGCCCGGGCGCCAAGGGGATTTCCACCGATGTTTGCGTGCCGATCTCCCGCCTTGCGGAATGCGTCGGCGCTGCGCGGGACAAAGCCGAGAGCATGGGACTGATGGCGCCGATTGTCGGCCATGTAGGCGACGGCAATTTTCATGCGCTGCTGCTGATCGATATGGACAGCGGGATCGAGCGGCAGAAGGCGGATGATTATGTCGGCTGGCTCAACGATCTGGCGATCTCGATGGACGGTACCTGCACCGGAGAGCATGGCATCGGCCAGGGCAAACGGCCGTATCTGCAAAAGGAGCTGGGCGAGGCAACCCGCTACATGGCGGCCATCAAGGCCGCGCTTGACCCGGAGAACATCATGAACCCGGGCAAGATTCTGGAGATGTGAACCGCAGGAACCGCCTGCGGTCCATGCTGGATCAGCGGCGGAATTTGAGTATTTGGAAAAAGATGAAGCGCAACCCTGCCTCTTCATCTTTTCTCAAATACTCACTGCCCGACGGCGGCACCGGGGCGCAGGGCCAAGGTGTTGCGCATCCGGCGCGCGCATGCCTCACCGCATCTTAAACCCGCTCTGCCATGATCTTCCCTGATCGCGGTCACCGCCGGGGCTGACACTCCCGGCACTTTGGAACAGGGCCCTTTGGCGAGGGCACGCAGAGACAAGTTTCAGCGTGCGGGAGGAACCTCCCGTTCCGCCTCCGCCTGTTGGCGGCGCCGCCACTCCTTACTGCTGACGATCAAAGCATCAGACAGCACCCAAGGATCAGCACCGGCAGAATGCAGCTGCAACCGGCAGGGCAGTGGCCCTGGCCGGGCAGCAGCAATTGCATAGCGCTCTTCCCTGAATTGCCGGAATACTGCCTCAATTCTGCGCCGGGTCCTGATTTGGGATAAAGCCGGAGCGTTTCGCAAAACCGGAGAACGGCATGGGACTGAAAAAGGCAATGGGCATCCTGGTGTTCAGCACCCAGGCGGTGATCGGATATGACTACTACATCCAGACCCGTGACGCGGGGTTGAATTGGGGCGATCTCAGCGCCACCGACTACAGCACCATCCTGCAGGACCGCTTTACCCGCGCCCGTGCCGCCAAGGAGGCAACCAGCCTCGCCGGGCTTGCTGCCGGGGAGGGGCAGTCGGTTTGGGGAGAGGCGGCCAGCTATGGCAAGAGCCTGCTCTCGGGCGGTGAACAGATTGCAGATGCGCAGAACAGCGAAGACGCGCCGCAGCCCGTCTGCATCCGCCGCGGCAATGTTGCGGACTGCTGACAGCACCAAACCAGCCTGATCAAGGAACCGCTGGGGGCAACCGCCCCCTTATGTCTGCGCAGAAAAACGCGGTTTCCGGCAGGGCTGCCGCGAAATTCCTGTATGCTGTGGCGCGCAAGGTCGGTTTTGGCTGTTTTTGCGTCGGCTGGATTTTGCGCCGGTTTTAATGCGCGGGCATAACCGGATCCAAGAATCTCACAACGCTGGAGAGCCGGAGAATGAAAACCCAAGTCAAAGCGCTTGTTGTTGGCGGCGGCGCCGTCGGCACCTCGATTGCCTATCACCTGGCCAAGGCCGGCTGGGACGACGTCATGCTGATCGAGCGTGACGAGCTGACCTCCGGCTCGACCTGGCACGCAGCCGGCCTGCTGCCGCTGTTCAACATGTCCTACGCGACAACCCACATCCACAAGTACTCGGTCGATTTCTACAAGACCCTGGAAGAAGAAACCGGCCTGAACGCCGGCTTTGCCGTGGTGGGCAACCTGCGCATGGCGCAGACCCAGGAGCGTATGGATGAGTACATGCTCTATGCTTCCACCGCGGAAACCTGCGATGTGGACTATGAATGGCTGACCCCGGACCAGATCAAGGAACGCTGGCCGCTGATCGAGACCTCCGATCTGAAGGGCGCGATCTACCACACCGAGGACGGCTACATTAACCCGGCCGACGTGACCCAGGCGATGGCCAAAGGCGCCCGTCAGCGCGGCGTCGACATCGTCCGCAAGCTGCAGGCCGATGCTTTCCATTGGACCGGCACCCACTGGGAAGTCACCTGCACCAAGATGATCGAAAAGGGCGGCAACCTCGTCCCCTCCGACGAGCAGGTGGTGATCACCGCCGAGCATGTCGTGACCGCATCGGGCAACCACGCACAGCGCACCGCCAAGATGCTGGGCATCAAGATGCCGGCCATCCCGGTCGAGCACACCTTCATCGTCATGGACAAAGACCCCGAGCTGGTCAAATGGCGCGAAGCCGGCAACCCGGAGCACCCCGTTGTGCGCGACGCTGACAATGAGTCCTATGCGCGCGAAGAGCGCGGCGGCTGGATCCTGGGCATCTATGAGCGCGGTGCCCCTGCACAGTTCGAGCACGGCGTGCCGGACAGCTTCCGCGCCGACCTGTTCCCGCTGGACCTGGACCGGATTGCCGACCAGTACATGGCGATGGCCGAGCGCGTGCCCTCCTGCGCCGAGAGCGGCCTGAAAGACGACTTCAACGGCCCGATCTGCTACACCCCCGACGGCAACCCGCTGGTCGGCCCGGCGCCGGGCCTGCGCAACATGTGGCTGGCAGAAGGCTTCTCCTTCGGCATCACAGCCGCGGGCGGCACCGGCTACTACTTGGCGCAGATGATGGTGGACGGCGAAGCCGAGATCGACATGGCGTCGCTTGACCCCAAGCGCTACTCCTCCAACTGGATGACCACCGAGTTCGCGGCCCGCAAGAACGAAGAGTGCTATGAGCACGTCTATATCCTGCACCACCCGGACGAAGAGCGCCCGGCGGCCCGCCCGCTGCGCACCGCGCCCGCCTACGACCGCCAGAAGGCCCGCGGCGCACAGTTCGGCTGGGTCAACGGCTGGGAACGCCCGAACTACTATGGCCCGCTGGACGCGCCGGAAAACTTTGACCACGACGCCCGCTCCTTCCGCCGCGGCGGTTGGTGGCAGCACGCTGTGGACGAAGCCAAGGCGATCCGCGAAGGCGTTGGTCTGGTGGATGCAACCGCCTTCACCAAGCATGTAGTCAAAGGCCCCGGTGCCACCCAGTTCCTGGATTGGTTCACCTGCAACAAACTGCCCAAGGTTGGCCGCATCAACCTGACCTATGCGCTGACCGTTGCCGGCACCACCCGCACCGAATACACCATCGTCCGCCTGAAAGATGACGAGTATTACCTGGTGTCCGCAGGTGCCTGGACCGAGTACGACGCCGACTTCCTGAAGAAGGCGATCGAGGACAAGGAAGCTGAATTCGGCCGCATCGAAGTGCAGGACGTGACCACCCAGTGGGGCGTGTTTGCCATTGCGGGCCCGAAATCGCGCGACGTTCTGAAAGAGATCATCAACGACGCCGATCCGGAAACCGCCCTGTCGAACAAGCGCTTCCCCTGGCTGTCTGCCCGTCAGATCGAACTGGGCATGTGCCCGGTCAACGCGATCCGCGTCGCCTACACCGGTGAATTGGGCTGGGAACTGCACCACCCGATGGAGATGCAGAACTACCTGTTCGACCTGCTGGAAAAAGCGGGCGGGAAGCACGGCATGAAACTGGTAGGTGCCCGCGCCCAGAACTGGCTGCGCCAGGAGAAATCCTACCGCGCCTTCGGCAACGAACTGGGCCGCGACGCGACCCCGCTCGAAGCCGACCTGCCGCGCTTTGTCGATCTGGAAAAGGACTTCCACGGCAAGGACAAGCTGGTTGAGACCGGTGTGCGCGTGAAGTGCTGCACTCTGCTGATCGACGGTCCGAGCGATGCCGATCCCTGGGGGCACGAGGCACTTTATGCTGAAGATGGCACAACCCGCGTTGGCCGTCTGACCTCCGGCGGCTACTCGGTTGCCTTCGAGAAGTCGATCGGCATGGGCTATGTGAAGCCTGAGGTTGCAGTGGAAGGCACCAAGCTGAAGGTCAAGATCCAGGACAAACTGTGGGACGCGGTTGTGACCTGCGACAGCCCTTATGATCCGAAAAACGAGACCATCCGCCAGAACGGGTGAGTTCCGGTCCGGGCCTCTTGGGGTCCGGAAACCCGTTCAGGGGACGGTTTAAGGAGATCGCGGCGGAGCCTTGATCTGTCTCTGGAAACAACAAAATACCCCGGCCTGAGTGCCGGGGTATTTTTGTTCGGCCTGGCACTGACAGCCTTGGTAGCTGCCTCTGATGCCGGGTGTCAGACAGCTTAGTGCATCAAGCGTGCTTTGGGCAGATGATTTCCCTTTTAAAGTGTGATACAATTGCTGTCGGATCGCAGGAGCTCCGCACCGCAAGTTCCGCAGTTTGCCCGACCTGTGCAGGCACAGAACGGCGCGGCGTGATTGCTGAAACGTACCTTTGCGCGATGCAGCTGCGCAGCAGCTAAGCTCACGGGCAAGACGCTGAAAAAATTGCTTTTCCGTGGTGTCTCCCGTTTCGAGCCATGTTGCGCAATGCCTGTCGCCACCTCTTGTACGATGTGCAGGGAAGCTTGCCGCACAGGAGACCGCAACCCCGCTTCCAGGTGTCTTGCCGCCTCTGCTCAATGAACGCGGTCTGCACTGCGATACCAGTAACGATTGTCCGACAAGGAGGTTTGAAATGGCCACCCGCAAATCCCAATCCAGCCGTATCGAGGAACTGGAGGACCGAATTGACGAACTGGAGGAACGGCTAGGCCAGGAACCGGAGCGCTATGGCCGCGCAGGCGATGCGCCCCAAGTCTGTTCGCTGCCAGTGCTGCCAAAACGTGAATTTGATGCCGGAGTTTCGTCCGACCGGCAGCGGGCGATATTGGCGACCGGCGATAAATGGGTCAATGGCACAATCATCCATTACTTCCTGTTTTCCAGCGGGCTGTTTGGCGGCGCCAGCGACCAGCAGGCGGTTGTAAGGCAGGCGTTCCAGGTCTGGGAAGATTTGGACATTGGCCTGACTTTCACCGAGGTAACCGATATCCGGGATGCCGAGCTGCGTATCGGATTCCTCCGCAACGATGGCTCATGGTCCTACATTGGTACGGTGGCGCTGCGCGTCGGCCAGCAGGAGCGCACCATGAATTTCGGCTGGGACATTACCCAGGCCGGCCCGAACGGGCTGGATACGGCAATCCATGAGATCGGCCACGCGCTCGGCCTGAAACACGAGCATCAAAACCCCAACGCAGGCATCGTCTGGAACCGCCAGGCGGTGTACGACTTTTTCGCCCGCACGCAGAACCCGCCCTGGGACGAGGAAACGACCGACCACAACATACTGAACAAACTCGACCCGGCGACGGTCGACGGAACGGAATGGGACCCTGACTCGGTCATGCACTATGCCTTTGCCGCGGGCCTGATCAACCAGCCGCCGGAGTTTCGCGGCGGGCTTGAGCCCGCACCCGGGCTTTCGCAAAAGGACAAGGAGGTGGTCCGCCGCTTCTATCCGCCAATCGGCGCGGCGGCGCTGCCGCAGCTCATCCCGTTCAAATCCGAGCAGCTAACCCTGATGCCCGGCGAGCAGAAGAATTTTGCAGTGATCCCGGACCATTCGCGTGATTACACATTTTCAACCTTCGGGTGGTCCGACACGGTGATGGTGCTGTTTGAGGATATTGACGGCACCCCGGTCTATGTGGAGGGCGACGATGACAGCGGCTTTAACCGCAACGCCCGTTTCACCGTTCGGCTGATAAAAGACCGGAGCTATACGCTGCGAATTCGCCTCTATTATGACTGGTCTGCAGGCGGTACGGCAGTCATGATGTGGTAGACGCACGGGTTTTGGTCTGCGTGCCCAGGGAAGAAAACCTGGGCACGCAGCGTGTATCAGCGGTTTGAATGCTTGCCGCGCGGGGCAGCCTATTGGTTTTGATCCGCCCCGGCGGCAGGGCTGCTGCTGTTCAACTTACCCCTCTGCCGTCTCAGCCAGCTCCATATGGCCCCAACCGCGCGACAGCACCCTGCGCAGGATCGGCTCGAAGAACTCCAGCGGCTTGGTCGGGTAGTCCGGGTCAAAGGCGCATTGGTCGTATTTTTCGCAGAAGTACCGGCAATCCTCCCAATGGGGGCTGTCGCGGTATTTGTCCCGCGCGTTGCGGTCGCCGCCGAAATGATGGTTGTAATAGAAGCCCTGGAACACGCAGTGATGTTTCAGAATCCAATGGGTTTTCTCGCTGACATAGGGTTTCATCATCGCCGCCGACAACTCACCATGGTTGTAGGGCGACAGGATATCGCCGGTGTCATGCACCAGGGCGGCCACGATGATTTCGTCATCGGCGCCGTCCTCATAGGCGCGGGTCGCGGCCTGCAGCGAGTGCTGGTAGCGATTCACCGGGTAAGGGGTCCAGTCTTCGTCCAGCGAGCGGATCGCATCCAGAATCCGGTCGGGCAGGGCGGCGTTGTAAGCCTCCTCGTATTTTTCCACCGCGGCCCAGTCTTCGGCGGTGGCGTCTTGGAAACTGGTCCAGGTTGGCTTGTGGCTTTTGTCCAGCATGGCGCGGGTCCTTTGGTTGATCTCTGGAAAAGATAGCGGCACCTGGATAAGCAGAAAAACGAATTGATTTGCTCAATCCGAGCAGAAATAGTGATCAGCATGCAGATCAACGCCTTTGAGACTTTTCTGGCCATCGAGGCCGCCGGCAGTTTTCACGGCGCGGCGCGGCGGCTGCACATCACCCAGACCGCGGTCAGTGCCCGCATCAAGGCGCTGGAGGAAGCGCTGGGCGCCAGCCTGTTCGAGCGCGGTCCGGGCGGCACAAGCCTGTCGGCGGCGGGGCGGCAGTTTTTGCCTTATGCCGAGCAGATGATGCGGACCTGGGAGTTTGTCTCGGGCGATTTGCGGGAAAGCCTGGCGGGACGGGTCTCGCTGCGGCTGGGGGCGCAGCTGTCGGTTTGGGATCCGCTGCTGGTCGATGTGGCCGTCTGGCTGGAACAGGCAGAAGGAACCGTGCCGTTCACGCTGAACTATGATCACGGTCTCAACATGGGCGAAGCGGTGGCGCGCAGGCTCTTGGATCTGGCAATTGTGAACGAGGTTCCCGCAGGCACACGGCTGGGCGTGGAGGAGCTGCCGCCGGAGGAGCTGGTTCTGGTGTCGGACCAGCGGTTGCGGCTGGGACGGGACGCGTTGCCCCTGTTCATCAACCTGGAGTTCGGCAGCGCGTATGCGGCGCAGGTGCAGCAAGTCCTGCCGCAGCGCAGCCGTCAGCATATCGTTTTGGGCAATGCGCCGATGGGCTTACGCTATCTGATGAAGCGCGGCGGTATGGGGTATTTTCCGGCCTATATGGCAGCCGAGGCGCTGGTGGCGGGGCAGATCCACAGGGTGGAGGAGGCGCCGCCAATCCAACTGAGCTGCAAGGTGCTGTACCTGCCTGACAACCCGGCGCTGGAGCAGATCCGCCAGGTGCTGCAAGGGCTGCGGGAAGTGCGTGGAGACGGTTGGGGATGAAAATTCCGGCGCCGGACTTCAGTTTCCTGTCAGGCCGCCGGATTTCTGCGCCACCAGCGCCAGATTGTTGGCGGGCATCTCGACCGCCTGCAGCAGCTCCAGCCCGGTGCCGTGCAGCCAGTCGATGGTGTCGAAATCGTCCTTGTAGCCAATCTGCGGGTCATGGGTGCGGAGGGCTGCATGAAAGTTCCGATCGCCTTCGCTGGTCAGCTCGCCGCCGCGCATGAAAGGCCCGTAGATCACGAAACACCCGCCGGGGGCGAGGGCGGCTGCGGCCTCGGCGATGAGGGTCTTCGTCTCCTCTTCGCTGATCAGATGCAGCAAATTTATCAGCACGATCAAATCCTGCTCCGGGTGATCGGCACCCCAGCCAGGGGCGGTTGCATCCAGCAGCACGGGCGGGGCGATGTTCGCCAGGCCCGCTTCATCGGCATAGGCTTGAATGCTGGCGAGCCGGGCCGCCTCCGCTTCGCTGGGCTGCCACATCAGGCCGGGCAGGCGGGCGGCATAGGCCGCAACATGCTGGCCGGTGCCGCTGGCCAGTTCCAGTGCGCGGCCTTGCGGCGGGGCAACCTCTGCCAAGAGATCGCACAGCACACCGCTGTTGCGGGCGGCGGCGGGGGCGAACAGCTTGCCGCCCTCTGGCGCTGCGACTGAGGCTGATCCGGGGACAGAGCGCACCGGCATCAGCGCAGCCTCGCAGGCGACAGCGCAGCCACTGCGGCGGCGTCGAGTGCAGGCGCGCGCCCGGCCGCCAGATCGGCAATCAGCTGCGAGGCGGCGGGCGCGGTCATGATGCCATAGCCGCCCTGGGCGGCGCACCAGATGAAATCCGGCTGCTCCGGGTCCGGCCCCAGCACCAGGGTGCCGTCGGCCACAAAACTGCGCAGCCCGGCAAAGTTGCTTTCGACCCGCGTCACCGGCTCGGTCACCATTTCCTCGTAGCGGGCCAGACCCTCGGCCAGCACCATGTCGTCGGCATAGGCGTCATGCGGGTCCACAGGGTCGGTATCTGCGGGAGAGACCAAGAGCTTGCCTGCATCGGGTTTGGCGTACCAGGTTTCACCAACACCCAGCAGCATCGGCCAGCCGCTGACGTCGTGGCCGCCAGGCGCCGGCAGCCGCGCCATCGAGCGGCGCTTGGGCTGCAGCCCGATCGCTTCCACACCGGCAAGCGCCGCCACCCTGTCCGCCCAGGCACCCGCGGCGTTGACCAGCTGGCGGGCTTTGTAAGACTCACCGCCCGCGGCGACCTGCCAGCCGCCACTGATGCGGGTGATGGCGGTCACTGGCGCCTTGGTCACAGTCTGACCGCCGGCAGCGCGCAGTGCCTTGGCGAAATCCTGCAGCATCCGGTCGGTGTCGATATCCTCGGCGGCGCCGCTGATGGCGGCAAAGCCGACGGTCTCCGGGTTCAGGATCGGGACCATGGCGCGGGCCTCGTCCAAATCCAGCGTGGCCATGCCCAGCTCGTCCACATCGCGGGCAAATCCGCCGGCATCATCCTTGGCGCCCACCAGCATCAGCCCGCGCGGCGACAAATAACCGTTTTCGCGCAGGTAAGCGGCGCTGGCGCGGTTCAGAGTGACGGTCGGGCCGTGGCCGTAGTTTTCCTCAAACAGCGCGGCGGAGCGGCCGGAGGAATGGTAGCCAAGCGCGTCCTCCATCTCCAGCAGGGTAACGCTGCCAAGATGTGCAAGCCGGGCAGCGGTGCTGGTGCCGGCCATGCCTCCGCCGATGACGATGAAATCCTGCATGGGTCTAATCCTGTTCTTCGAGCCGGTCGGTCGCGGGAGCGGGCCGCGGGCTGAGCGCTGCAATTGCTTGGTAAAGGTCCGCGTCCAGTTTGAAATCCAGCGCTGCCAGCGAGGGCTGCAGCTGCTGGACAGTACGGGCGGAGATGATCGGCACCGGGCGGCTGGGATGCGCGGCGGCCCAGGCGACGGCGAGGGTGGAAGGGTCGGTGCCGCGTTCTGCGGCCAGTGCGGCCAGGGCCTGGGCGGTCTCATGCATGAAAGCCTGCCCGTAGCGGGTCCGGTAACCTTCATCCTCGGTGATGCGGCCGCTGCCGCCGGTGGCGTATTTGCCGGTCAGCAAGCCGCCGCCAAGCGGCGAATAGGGCGCCGCGGTGATGCCCTGGTCGGCACACATCGGCAGGATTTCCACCTCGGCCTGGCGTTTCACCAGCGAATACATCGGCTGCAGGATGTCCACGGCGATGCCGGAGGCGAGGCCCGCCATTTGCGCCGCCATCACCTGCCAGGCGGCAAAATTCGACAGGGCGGCATAGCGGATGGCACCCTCGTCCTTGAGCGATGCAAAACAGTCCATGGTTTCGCGAAGGTCCGTTTCCGGATCGAACCGGTGCAGATAAAACACATCGACCATTTCCAGCCCCAGCCGCCGGCGGCTGCCGTCCAGCTGGGCCCGCAGGTTGGCGGCCCCGGCACCGCCGGTGTAACCGGCCTTGGTGGCGATCAGCAGCTTGTCGCGCTCGGTGCGGATCAGGCGGGCCAGGATCTGTTCCGAGCGGCCACCGGTATAGATCCAGGCGGTGTCGAAATGATTGATCCCGGCCGTCCGGCAGGCGGCATACATTTGGGCTGATTGCACCTCATCCGCGCGGCCGCCGAACTGCATGCAGCCAAAGGCAAAGCGGCTGGCGGGAGTGCCATCGGAACTGGTCAGAGTCTTGCGTGCGGTCTGGGTCATGGCGCGCAGAGTGGCACAGGGGCGAAGGCAGGGAAAGACGGTTTGCACTCTGCGTGCAACCCGGGGCCGGATGCCATATTGCGGCCCGGTTTTCTTGTCATGATCGGCGCGGCAAAGCTACGGAGAGCAAACGTGAAACAGTTTCTGATGATCGGCGCGGCGGCGCTTCTGGCAGCCTGTGCGGGGCCGGAGAAGCCCGATTACTGGTCGGCAACGCGGGCAGGTTCCAGCGCACAGGCGGGAGGGCAGACCGGGGTGCAGACCGGGGCAAGCGGCACAGATTACCGGGCAGCAGCTGAGGCTGAGCTGGCCCCCCATGCAGCGATGCGCCCGGGCCTGCACAAGACCCGCACCGGCGCCCCATGGCTGGTCGCCCATTCGGCGGGTTTCCAGGCTGGCGGCGCACGGCTGACGGCCCGCGAAGCCGCCGGGGCTGCGATTGCCTATAAGGCGTCTGAACGCAAGTCGCCCTATGCGGCAAAGACCCATCTGGGGGATGCACAGACCCGGTTCCGGATCGTCACCGTGGATGGCAGCAGCTTTGCAGTGCTTTTTGCCATCAGCATGCCTAAGGCCGGGCTGCAGACCGGCGGCAGTGCCGCGCTGCAGGAGCTGACAGCCTATGCCGCGCAGATTTCAGGCTGCACCGTGACCGGTGCGCCGTTGGCGGAACGCGACGGCGGGCTTGTACGGCGGCTGGCGGCGCCGGTGCGCTGTTCCTGACCGGGGCCGGGGACACCGAATGAAAAAGGCCCGCCAATTGGCGGGCCTTTTTCATTATTGAGTGACGCGAAGCTTACTGCGGGATGTCGCCGTCCAGGCCTTCGACATAGAAGTTCATGCCTGCCAGGGTGCCGTCGTCCGCGGTTTCGCCCTCTGCCAGCCAGTCCGAGCCGTCTTGCTTTTTGATCGGGCCGGTGAACGGGTGGTAGGAGCCGTTTGCAATGGTTTCTTTGATTTCCAGTGCAGCGGCTTTCACGTCAGCCGGAACCGCGTCGGAAATCTCGCCGATGCCGACCATGCCGGCGCCGATGCCGTCCCAGGTGTCAACCGACTCCCAGGTGCCGTCGATCACCGCCTTGGTGCGGGCGATGTAATAGGGCGCCCAGTCGTCGATGATCGAAGATACACGCGGCTTGGGGCCGTATTCCGCCATGTCCGACGCCTGACCGAAGGTGATCACGTTGCCTGCGGCCTGTGCGGCGGCCTGCGGCGCGGTGGAGTCGGTGTGCTGCAGGATCACGTCAGCACCCTGTTCGATCAGCACCTTGGCGGCGTCCGCCTCTTTCGCCGGGTCGAACCAAGTGAAGGCCCAGACGATCTTGAACTGGACGTCGGGGTTCACCTTCTTGGCGTGGATATAGGCAGAGTTGATGCCGCGCACAACTTCCGGGATCGGGTAGGAGCCGATGTAGCCGACCACGTTGCTTTCGGTCATGTGGCCCGCGATGGTGCCCTGCACCGCGCGGCCCTCATAGAAACGGGCGGAATAGGTCGAGACGTTGTCGGCGCGCTTGTAGCCGGTGGCGTGCTCGAACTTCACGTTCGGGAACTTCTTGGCGACGTTGATGGTCGGGTCCATGTAGCCAAAGGAGGTGGTGAAGATCAGATCCGCGCCTTCCAGCGCCATCTGGGTCATCACCCGCTCGGCGTCGGGGCCTTCGGCGACGTTTTCCACATAGACGGTTTCGACCTTGTCGCCGAACTCGGCTTCGACCGCCTTGCGGCCCTGGTCGTGCTCATAGGTCCAGCCGCCGTCGCCGACGGGGCCGACATAGACAAAGCCCACTTTGGTGGTGTCGGCCATTGCCGCGCCGGTAGCGAGGCCAAGCGCCATCGCGGCGCTGGTCAGAAGGTTGGTCAGTTTCATCAATTTCTCCCCAGTTTGGAATTTTTGGCCCCGGGTCCGGGGCAGTGAAAAGCCCCCCTTAACGGGAGGCGTGGAAGTTGCGGCCAAGCGAGGCGGGTGCGCTGCTTTTATCCGCGGAAAGGATAACAAGCACAATGATTGTAATCAGATAGGGCGACATTGCCAGATACTCGACCGGAATGGCAACGCCTGCCGCCTGCAGATTGAGCTGCACCACGGTGACGCCGCCAAAGAGATAGGCACCCAAGAGCGCGCGCCAGGGTTTCCAGCTGGCAAAAACCACCAGCGCCAGCGCAATCCAGCCGATGCCGGCGGTCATGCCCTCGGTCCATTGCGGCACCCGGATCAGGCTGATATAGGCGCCGCCCAGCCCCGCGCAGGCACCTCCGAACATGATTGCCATCAGGCGGATCTTCAGCACCTTGTATCCCAACGCGTGGGCAGCGTCGTGGTTTTCCCCCACCGCGCGCAGCACCAAGCCGAGGCGCGAGTATTTCAGCACCCACCAGACGGCGGCGGTCAGGGCAATGCCGAAATACAGGATGATGTCATGGCCGAACAGGATCGGGCCGATGACCGGCAGATCGCTGAGAACCGGGATATGGATATCGCCCATCTGCGGCGGTTTCACACCGACATAGGACTGCCCCAGCAGCGCCGACAGCCCCAGCCCGAACAGCGTCAGCGACAGGCCGGAGGCGACCTGATTGGCCTGGGCAAACTGGGTGAGGATGGCAAACAGGACCGACAGGGCGGCGCCCGCAATAGCGGCGGCAATGAAGCCAAGGAGGGGTGAGCCGCTTTCCACCGCCACGGCAAAGCCTGCGATGGCGCCCACGATCATCATCCCCTCGACCCCGAGGTTCAGAACGCCGGATTTCTCGACCACCAGCTCACCGATGGCGGCCAGCAAGAGCGGGGTTGCCGCCACCATCAGCGAGGCGATGAGCAGGACCGGGTTGATTGCAGAAAGATCCATTATGCGGCCTCCGGCTTGCCGATTGCGATGCGGAAATTGGTCAAGAGGTCGAAGGCCAGCAGGAAGAACAGAAGCATCCCCTGGAACACTTGGATGGCCGCGGCGGGCAGCTGCAGGTTCGACTGGGCGATGTCTCCGCCGATGTATGTCAGCGCCATTAGTCCGCCTGCCAGCAGGATGCCCACCGGATGCAAACGGCCCAGGAAGGCGACGATGATCGCGGTAAAGCCATAGCCCACGTTGAAGTCGATGGAGACCTGGCCCGAAGGCCCGGAAACCTCGAACATGCCCGCAAGCCCTGCCAGCGCGCCGGAGGTGCCAAGGCAGAACAGGATTAGGCGGGTGGGGTTCACGCCTGCGAACTTGGCCGCGCGCGGCGCCTCGCCAGTGAGGCGGATGTGATAGCCGGTCATGTGGCGGTTCAGCAGCACATAGGCAAAGATCACCGCGATCAGTGCGGCCACCACACCCCAATGCATGCCGGTGCCGGCAATCAGCTCGGCATTATGGGCGGCGTCCCAGGACTGCAGGTTGCGCGAGCCGGGGAAACCGAAGCCCTCCGGGTTTTTCAGCAGACCCAGCGAGACCGAGGCGAGGAACTGTTCGGCGACATAGACCAGCATCAGGGAGACCAGGATCTCATTGGTGCCGAACCGGGTTTTCAGGATCGCCGGGATCATCGCCCAGAGCCAGCCGCCGAAGGCGCCGGCGATCACCATGAACGGGAAGATCAGAAACGAGTCCGAGGGGTAGAAGGCGAGGCCGGCGCCGGCGCCGAAGATGGCACCCATGATGTACTGGCCCTCGGCGCCGATGTTCCAGATGCCGGCTCTGAACCCCAGCGACAACCCGATGGCAATCAGCACCAGCGGCGCGCCTTTCACCAGCAGCTGCGGGCGGTAATAGAAAGAGAACTCGCCAAACAGCGGCTCCCAGAAAATGATGCGGATCGCCTCTACCGGCGGTTTGCCAAGTGCTGCAAACAGCAATCCGCCAAACAGCATCGTCGCCAGCACCGCCACCAGCGGCGTCGCCATCGACCAGGCGCGCGACGGCTGCGGCCGTTTCTCAAGCCGGATCATAAAGCGGCTCCCTGTTTCATCTTTTCAAAAATACTCTCGCCCCTTGCCCGGCAGGCGGCATTGCCGCCGATAGGGGAGGCGAAAAAACTGCGGGCGGGGTCAGACATGCGCCACCTCCATGCCGTGGGCGCCGCCCATCATCAGGCCGATCTCATCCACCGTCAGGCCTGCGGCCTCGCGCGGGGCGCTCAGGCGGCCTTCGTTCAACGCGGCAAAGCTGTCGGAGATTTCCATCAGCTCATCCAGGTCCTGGCTGATGCAGATCACCGCGGCCCCTTTGGCGGCCAGATCCAGCAGCGACTGGCGGATGGACGCCGCGGCGGCGGCGTCGACGCCCCAGGTCGGCTGGTTCACCACCAGCACATCGGGGTCTTGAAGCACCTCGCGGCCGATCACGAATTTCTGCAGGTTGCCGCCCGACAGCGACCGGGCGGCATTGCCCGGACCCGGCGTGCGCACGTCAAAGGCCTTGATGATGCGCTCGGCAAAATCCTTGGTCGCCCCCCAGTCGAGGAAACCGTTCTTCTCCAGCCCCTCGCGCACCGACCCGGTGAGCATGGCGTTCTCCGTCAGGCTCATATCCGGCGCGGCGGCGTGGCCCAGGCGTTCTTCGGGGGCTGCCAGCACGCCCAGCTTGCGCCGGGCGGTGGGACCAAGGCGGCCAATGGGTTGCCCATGCAGTTTCACCGCATCAGCATCGGTCAGGACCTCGCCCGACAAGACACCCAGCAGCTCGTCCTGGCCGTTGCCCGCCACGCCTCCAATGCCAAGGATCTCGCCCTTGCGCACCGTCAGATGCACGTTCTTCAGCGCGGTGCCAAAGGCCGAAGGCGCCGGCACCGACAGGCCGGAAATATCCATTGCAACACCGCCAAACTCGCGGCTGCCGCGTTCCGGTGTCTGCAGGGTGCTGCCGACCATCATCTCGGCCATGTCACGGGCCGAGGTTTCGGAGGGCGTGCATTCGCCTACGTTCTTACCCAGCCGCAGAATGGTGGCATGATCGCACAGCGTGCGGATTTCCTCCAGCTTGTGCGAAATATAAAGGATCGAAGTGCCCTCGGACTGCAGTTTCTGCAGCGTCTTGAAGAGGATATCGACCTCCTGCGGGGTGAGGACCGAGGTCGGCTCGTCCATGATCAGGAGCTTCGGGTCCTGCAGCAGGCAGCGGATGATCTCGACCCGCTGGCGCTCGCCTGCGGACAAATCGCCAACGGTGCGGAATGGGTCCAGCGGCAATCCGTAGGTTTCCGACACTTCGCGGATACGGGCGGCGAGATCGCGCAACTCCGGCGGGTTTTCCATGCCGAGCGCGATATTCTCGGCCACGTTCAGCGCGTCAAACAGCGAGAAATGCTGGAACACCATGGCGATGCCATCGGCCCGGGCTGCGCGCGGCTCGGCCGGCTCAAAAGGCTGGCCGCGCAACAGCATCTTGCCGCTGTCGGGCTTCACCAGCCCGTAGATCATCTTGACCAGCGTCGATTTCCCGGCGCCGTTTTCGCCAAGCAGGGCATGCACCTCGCCCTCGCCGATGTCAAAGGAAACGGTGTCATTGGCCACAACCCCGGGGTAGGCCTTGGTCAGGCCTTGAAGGCTCAACAGTGGTACGGTCACGCGCGCCGGTCCTTTCTCAGTTCTTCTTTTGCACTCAGCCGCAGCAGCTGGGCCGCGACGCCGACCGCAATCATCTGCGGGTGTTTTCCAAGTTGCGGATCGCCGATCGGGCAGGTGATCCGTGAAATCCGTTCCGGGCTGTGGCCCAGGGCGGCAAGGCGTGACCGGAACCGCGCCCATTTGGTTCTGGAGCCGATCAGCCCGGCGAAGGCAAAGCCGCGGCCCAACAGCGCGTGGCATAGCGCCAGATCCAGCGCATGGGAATAGGTCAGCACCAAATGCGCAGCGTTTTCAGGTGCATGCGGCACCAATAGCGCAGGGTTGGAAGCTGGAACCGTGGTAACCTTGGGCGGGATTTCCGCCGGGAAGCGGTCCGGGGCGGTGTCGGCCCAGGTGATCTCCAGATCCGGTATCGGTGCCAGTACATCCACCAAGGCGCGGCCCACATGGCCCGCGCCCCAGATCCAGACCGGGCTGCTTGGTTTGTGAACGGGTTCGATCATCCAGCCGTCCACCAATTGCGGTTCCGGCTGGATGCCTTGGCTGCGGGCATGGGCAAGGATGCGTTTCACCGCCATCGGCGCCGGCGCAGGAGTGACCGGACGGATGATCAGTTCAGCGTCCAGCACGCCCAGATCCGCGGCCTCGTAAACTTCACTCAGCAACGTGACAGCGCCGCCGCAGCATTGGCCCAGATCCGGCCCCAGCGCATGGGTGCTGAATGCCTTTGGAACCGCTTGCAAACGCGCCGCTTCGGCTGCCTCAAACTCCAGGGTGCCGCCGCCGATGGTGCCGGACTGGCCGGTCCCCCAGACCAGCATCGCGGTGCCGGGCTCCCGTGGGGAGGAGCCGCGGATGGCGGCAATCACCACCCGAACTACGCGGCCATGTTCCCCGACCGCCTCGCGGAGAGCAGCAACGTCAAACCCCATCACGTACCCTCCGGATTGCGCGCCAGACTTCTTCCGCCGTCGCAGGCGCATTCAGCGCCGGATAGGCGGTGCCAAAGGTGGAAACCGCGTCGCTGAGAGCCAGCCAGGCGGAGATACCCAGCATGAAAGGCGGCTCGCCCACGGCCTTGGAGCGATAGATGGTGTCCTCATAGTTCTGCTCGTCCCAAAGCGACACGTTGAACACATCGGGCCGGTCGGAGCAGGCCGGGATCTTGTAGGTGGAGGGCGCATGGGTGTGCAGCCGTCCGGCCTCGTCCCAGACCAGCTCCTCGGTGGTCAGCCAGCCGGCCCCCTGCACATAGCCGCCTTCGATCTGGCCTATGTCCAGCGCTGGGTTCAGCGAGGTGCCGGCGTCATGCAGGATGTCGCAGCGCAGGATGCGGTTTTCGCCGGTCAGGGCGTCCACAACCACTTCAGTCACTGCGGCGCCATAGGCGAAGTAGAAGAACGGACGGCCCTGGCCCTTGATCCGGTCCCATTCGACCTTGGGGGTCTTGTAGAAACCGGTGGCGGACAGGCTGACGCGGCCCTGGTAGCAGGTCATTGCCGCCTGATCGAAAGTCATCTCATCCTGGCCGATGCGGACCTGGCCGTTTTCAAACACGACGTCGCCGGGGCTGGCCTGATGCTGCAGCGCCAGATGCTCTGCCATGCGGTCGCGGATGGTGTCGCAGGCGGCCTTCACCGCCATGCCGTTGAGGTCCGATCCCGACGACGCGGCGGTGGCAGAGGTATTGGGCACTTTGCCGGTGTCGCTGGCGGTGATCTTCACCTTCTCCAGCGGGATGCCAAAGCGGCTGGCGGCGACCTGCGCCACCTTCTGGAACAGCCCCTGGCCCATTTCGGTGCCGCCGTGGTTCAGATGCACCGAGCCGTCCTGGTAGACATGCACCAAAGCGCCGGCCTGGTTCAGATGTGTGAGGGTAAAGGAAATCCCGAATTTCACCGGCGAAAAGGCAATACCGCGCTTCAGGTGGGGCTGGCCTTTGTTCCACTCCGCAATCGCGGCCTTGCGTCCCGCATAGTCCGACGAGCGCAGCAGATCCGCCGTCATCCCATGCAGTTCAAAATCCGTGACCTCCATGCCATAAGGCGTGGAGTTGTCTTTCATCTTTTCAGAAGTACTCCGGGGGGAAGGGGGGGCAGAGCCCCCCTCCGCCGGTGCGGCATAATAATTCCGCTGCCGCAGCTCCGCCGGGTCGATCCCCAGATCATGCGCGATGTGGTCCATCACCCGCTCGATCCCGACCATGCCCTGCGGGCCGCCAAAGCCGCGGTAGGCGGTGGCGCTTTGCCGGTTGGTGCGCAAGCGGTGGCTCTCAATCCGGACATTGGGGATCAGATAGGCGTTGTCGGCGTGCAGCATGGCGCGATCGGCGACCGGCAGCGACAGGTCCTGCGCCCAGCCGCAGTCCACCAGATGCAGGAACTCGACCCCTTGCAGCTGGCCGTCCTCATCGAACCCGGCGCGGTAGGAGATGCGGAAGGCGTGGCGCTTGCCGGTGATCACCATGTCATCGTCGCGGTCATAGCGCATCTTGCAGGGTTTGCCGGTCAGCCGCGCCGCCACGGCGCAGGCGACGGCCAGCGCGTTGCCCTGGCTTTCCTTGCCGCCAAAGCCGCCGCCCATGCGGCGGGTCTCGACGCGCACGGCATGCATTGGCAGGCCGATGGCATCGGCGACCTTGTGCTGGATTTCGGTCGGGTGCTGGGTGGAGGAGAAGACATGCATGCCGCCATCCTCCTGCGGCCAGGCCATGGCCGCCTGGCCTTCGAGGTAGAAATGCTCCTGGCCGCCGAGTTCGAAGCTGCCCTCGACGGTGCGGGCGGCGGCATCTATGGCGGCGGCGGCGTCGCCCTTCTGGTAAATGCGCGGGCCTTCCTCGAACCGGCTGTCTGCAGCCAGGGCGGCGTCCAGGGTCAGCAGCGCGGGTTCTTCGGCATAGTCGACCTTGCCTTTGCGTGCGGCGACGCGGGCGTTGCGATGGCTGTCGGCTACCACTAGGAACACCGGCTGGCCGACGTAGTTGACAGTGCCCGCTGCCAGCAGCGGCTCGTCATGGATCGAAGGGGAAACATCGTTGGAGAACGGCAGCCCCCTGGCGGTCAGCACCGCCACGACGCCGGGGCTGTGCTGCACGTCGTGCAGGTGCATACCAGTGACATGCCCGCGGGCGATCGGGGAGAGGCCGAAGGCCAGATGCAGCGTGCCAGAGGGCGAGGGGATGTCATCCACATAGCGGGCGGCGCCGGTCACATGCAGTTCGGCGGCGTCATGGGGCAGGGGTATTGAAACGCTCATGGTTTCACCTCCAGCACCGAAACTGCCGCGCCGTTCATCTCTGCGAAATAGCGGGAAAGCATGTTGCGCGCGGTTTCCAGCCGGTATTCGGCTGAGGCGCGCATGTCGCTCATCGGGGTGAAGTCCTGATCAAAGGCAGCGGCGGCGGCCTGGATCGTGGCTTCATCCCAGGGCTGGCCTGTGAGAGCGGCCTCGACGTTCGCGGCGCGCTTGGGGATACCTGCCATGCCGCCAAAGGCAATGCGGGCCGTGATGATCCGGCCGTTCCCGACCGTCAGGTTGAAGGCGCCGAGCACGGCGGAGATGTCCTGATCAAAACGCTTCGACAGCTTGTAGACCTTGAGCGTGCCGGGCTGGCGGGGGAAGCTGATAGCCTCGACAAATTCGCCAGAGCCCCGGTCCTGCTTGCCGTAATCGAGGAAGAAATCCTCCAGCGGCAGTTCGCGGGGGCTGTCCCCTTTGCGCAGATGCAGAGTGGCATCCAGCGCGATCAGTGCGGGCGGGGTGTCGCCAATGGGGGAGCCGTTGGCGACATTGCCGCCGACAGTGGCGGCGGCGCGCACCTGCTGGGAGGCGAAGCGGCGCAGCATTTCGGCAAAGGAGGGGTGCAGCGGCTCCATCGCGGTGCGCAGGGCGTTCATGTCGGCCATGGCACCTATGCGGACGGCGGAGTCCGTGACCTCGATTTCTTTCAGGTCTGTACAGCCGTCGAGGAAGATCATTTGCGGCAGGTGGCGCAGCTGCTTGGTAACCCAGAGGCCAACATCGGTGGCGCCAGCGATAAGTGTGGCATCAGGATGTTTTGCATAAAGAACCGCCAGTTCATCCGCCGACTGGGGCATCAGCGGCTGGGTGCCGGGGGCGACCGGGCGGTCGCGGGTAATCCAGTCCGGCACCGGAGCATCCTTGGCGGTCTCAGCCGCGCGGATGATCGGGGCGTAGCCTGTGCAGCGGCAAAGGTTGCCTGCCAGCTGGTCGTCAAAATCCGCCGCACCATTGGTATGGGCGGTGACCATCGACATGATGAAGCCGGGGGTGCAGAAACCGCATTGGCTGCCGTGCTGGTCCACCATCGCCTGCTGGACGGGGTGCAGGCTGCCGTCCGGGCCCGCGGCACCCTCTACGGTACGGACGGATTTTCCATTGAGCTGCGGCAGGAACAGGATGCAGGCGTTCAGCGCTTTCGATCCACGTGAATCGGTGACCATCACGGTGCAGGCACCGCAATCGCCCTCGTTGCAGCCTTCTTTGGTGCCGGTGAGACCCTTAGCGTCGCGCAGCCAGTCCAGCAGCGTGGACGAAGGGTCTGCGTGTTCGATCAGAACGTCTTCACCATTCAGACGAAAGGCGAGTGCCATCTTCCCGAGACCCGCCGCGTTACCCTGTTGACCCGATGTGCCTCCCTTCGATGCGGCGTAGAAGGAGAGGCGGGCTGTGTGTTGCTTGCTGATACCAGCCTAGGGAGCAGGCCCTTGGCAAAGCAAGGAAAACCGCTGCTGCGTTGCAGTATTTCTTGGCGCAAGAAAATTGCGGATGCGGCGGCTATGCTGTTATTTTTTATGCCTTTTAGCTGTATGTTTGTGCTGGGTCTCTCTTCGCGGGGCGAAACAGCTTCAAATTAATCCTGAAAATGGCAGATTATCCTTCCGCTATTCCGGGAGGCGGACCGGCACTTCACCCTTTCACCGTGCTGCGGCAATAAGATAGCGTGGCGGCATGACAAGCTCTCCCCGATTCATACACCTGCGCACCCATACCGAGTATTCCCTGCTGGAAGGCGCCCTGCGGCTGAAAAAGCTGCCGGACCTGTGCAAAAAGCACGAGATGCCCGCGATTGCGGTGACGGACACCAACAACTTGTTCTCGGCGCTGGAGTTTTCCGTGTCGGCCAGCGGTGCCGGGGTGCAGCCGATCATCGGCTGCCAGGTGGATCTGCGGTTCACCGAACCGGCACCGGGGGAGCGGCCCAAACCGCCCGCGCCGCTGGTGCTGCTGGCGCAGAACGAGGCGGGCTATGAGCATTTGATGAAGCTCAATTCCTGTCTGTACATGCGTGAAGGCGGGGAGCTGCCGTATGTTACACTGGAGGAGCTGGCAAAGCATTCCGAGGGTGTGATCTGCCTCAGCGGCGGGCCGGACGGGCCGGTGGGGCGGCTGCTGCAATTGGGCCAGCGGCCGGCCGCACAAGAGCTGATGCAGCGGCTGAAGGCGGTTTTCCCGGATCGGCTCTATGTGGAGCTGCAGCGCCATCCGGGCGAGCACGGTCAGCCGGAGGCGGAGAAACAGACCGAACGCGGCCATGTGGAAATAGCCTATGCCATGGACCTGCCGCTGGTCGCCACCAATGATGTCTATTTCCCGAATACGGAAATGTATGAGGCCCACGACGCGATGATCTGCATCGCCGAGGGCGCCTATGTCGATCAGGCTGAGCCGCGCCGGAGGCTGACCGCGCAGCATTACTTCAAGAGCCAGGAGGAAATGGCCGCGCTGTTTGCCGACCTGCCAGAGGCGCTTGAGAATACGGTGGAGATTGCCAAGCGCTGCGCTTTCATGGCGTACCGGCGCGATCCGATCCTGCCGAAGTTCGCCGATGATGAGGTGGCCGAGCTGCGCCGCATCGCCAACGAAGGCCTGCAGCAGCGTCTGGCGGTGATCCCCCATGCGGTGAGCGTGGAGGAATATCAGGAACGGCTCGATTTCGAGCTGGGCATCATCGAGGGCATGGGGTTCCCCGGCTACTTCCTGATCGTTGCCGACTTTATCCAATGGGCCAAGGACCACGATATTCCGGTGGGGCCGGGGCGGGGCTCCGGCGCGGGTTCGCTGGTGGCTTATGCGCTGACCATCACCGACCTTGATCCGCTGCGGTATTCGCTGCTGTTTGAACGCTTCCTGAACCCGGAACGGGTCTCGATGCCCGACTTCGATATCGACTTCTGCATGGACCGCCGCGAAGAGGTGATCAAATACGTGCAGGAGAAATACGGCCGCGACAAGGTGGGGCAGATCATCACCTTTGGCGCGCTGCTGTCCAAGGCGGCGGTGCGCGATATGGGGCGGGTCTTGCAGATGCCCTATGGCCAGGTGGACCGGCTGTCCAAGCTGATCCCGGTTGAGGGCGTGAAGCCGATGTCGATCGTGGATGCGCTGAAGGAAGAGCCGCGCCTCAGCGAGGAGGCCCGCAATGAGCCGGTGGTGGACCGCCTCCTGACCTATGGCCAGCAGGTCGAGGGGCTGTTGCGCTCGGCCGGCACCCATGCGGCGGGCGTGGTGATTGGTGATAGGCCGCTGGACGCGCTGGTGCCGCTCTACCGCGATCCGCGCTCCGACATGCCGGCCACCCAGTTCAACATGAAATGGGTGGAGCAGGCGGGGCTGGTGAAGTTCGACTTCCTGGGTCTGAAGACCCTGACCGTCATTCAGAACGCGATGGATCTGATCTTTCAGTCCGGGCGCGATCTGCATATCGGTGAGGACGGCACCCAGCTCTATGATCCGCCGGAAGGGGCGGAGAACCAGATCAACGCCATTCCGCTGGACGACAAGGTGACATACGACCTTTATTCGCGGGCCAAGACGGTGGCGGTGTTCCAGGTGGAATCCACTGGCATGATGGATGCGCTGAAGCGCATGAAGCCCAACTGTATCGAGGATATCGTGGCGCTGGTGGCGCTCTACCGTCCCGGCCCGATGGAGAACATCCCGGTTTATTGCGAGGTCAAGAACGGCCTGCGCAAGATCCAGTCAGTGCATCCGCTGATTGACCATATTCTTGAGGAAACTCAAGGGATTATCGTCTATCAGGAACAGGTGATGCAGATCGCCCAGGTGATGGCGAATTACACGCTTGGCGGCGCCGACCTGCTGCGCCGGGCGATGGGCAAGAAGATCAAGGAGGCGATGGACGCCGAACGCCCCAAGTTTGAAAAGGGCGCGGCGGAGAACGGGGTGCCCGCCAAAAAGGCATCCGAAGTTTTCGACCTTCTGGAGAAGTTCGCCAACTACGGTTTCAACAAATCCCACGCGGCGGCTTATGCGGTGGTCAGCTACCAGACCGGCTGGCTGAAGGCGAACCATCCGGTGGAATTCATGGCTGGCGTCATGAACTGCGATATCCATCTGACCGACAAGCTGGCGATCTACTTCGAGGAAGTGAAGAAGGGGCTGGGGCTGAAATATGTGCCGCCCTGCGTCAACCGCTCGATGGCGAGTTTCAAAGTGGTGAAGGGTGAGCTGGTCTATGCGCTGGGCGCGCTGAAGAATGTCGGCATGGACGTGATGCGGCTGGTCACCGAGGCGCGCAACGAGGATGGCCATGAGCGGGTATTTGTGAACCTGTTCGACTTTGCCCGCCGGGTGAACCTCAAGCGGGTTGGCAAGCGGCCTTTGGAGATGCTGGCGCGGGCCGGGGCCTTTGATCAGCTTGACCCCAACCGCCGCCGGGTGTTTGAAAGCCTTGGCCCGTTGGTGGATTACTCTGCCGCCGTGCATGATCAGCGTAACTCCAGCCAGGTGTCGCTGTTCGGCGAGGCAGGTGAGGACCTGCCCGAGCCGCGGCTGCCATCGGTGCCGGACTGGCTGCCGGCCGAACGGCTGAGCGAGGAATTCAAGGCGATCGGCTTTTACCTGTCGGGCCACCCGCTGGACGATTACATGCCCGCGCTGAAACGCAAGGATGTGATGACGCTGGACGAGGTGACGGCAAAGGCCGAACGCGGCCCGTTCATGGCCAAGATGGGCGGCGTTGTGGCCGGGCGGCAGGAGCGCAAATCCGCCCGCGGCAACCGTTTTGCCTTTGCCCAGCTGTCGGACCCTTCCGGCGCCTTTGAGGTCACGCTGTTCTCCGAAGTGCTGGAAAAATCCCGCGAGTTCCTTGAGACCGGCGCCAAAGTGGTGATCACCGCCGAAGCCACAATGGAAAGCGACCAGCTGAAACTGCTGGTGCGTTCGGTTGGTCCGGTGGATTCCGCCATTGCCGATGCCGGCCGCAGTTCTTTGCGGGTTTACTTAAGCGATGCGGCAGCCGTCGGCACCGTGGCGCAGGTGCTGGAGGACGCCAAGGCGGCGGCCCGCAATGCTGCGCGCGGCGAGGTCTATATGTACCTTCAGGACCCCGGCCTTCCCGGTGATGTGGAGATGGATCTGGGCCAGGCATTCCCGATCAACCCGCAGATCAAGGGCGCGCTGAAGTCGCTGGATGGGGTGCTGGATGTGGAGGAGATTTGAGGTGGTAATTTTTAGGAATATTGCAAATGGCAAAGTACAGTGTCCGGCATGATAAAACCGAAGTTCGTGGAGGTTTTCTTTCCGATGGAAAAGTAGCGCTCGGTCTCACTGTCGGTCTGTTAAGTGCGATCTCGTTTTTTGTTTTTGGGCAGCAGGAACTATCCGACTTTGGTGCTCAAAATAGCCTACAAGTCATTCCCATTGTAATTTCTGTGTTGGTTGCAGGGGCATCAACAACTCTAGCCGCGAAAGCACTCACAGAGCAAAGCAGAGTGAGGGAAGCGGCTACAGATCCAGTCCTCATCGCACACTTTGGTCAGCGAGAAGATGCTCGCGAAGTGATTACATTCAACGTTTCAAATGTTGGTGCGGGCGCGGCACTAAACGTTGCGCTGGACATTGAAGAGCCAGAGGATAATCTGCTGAAACGTGATTTGTTTGTTAACATTTTTGATAAGCATCACATTTTCACGGTCATCCCGCAGAATAAGGCGGTGAAATTCAGTTTAGGGGTGGGGTGGCAACTGTTAGGGGAAAAACCTCTGCCTCCTTTTGCTGTTTCATTGGTGTATGAAGACTTGGCAGGAGGGGAATATCGTAGCAATTTTGTGCTCGACATACGAGAGATGGCAAAGCTTGGAGCGGATAAGTCTCCGGAAATGAGAATGGTGTCTGCTCTTGAAAAAATTGCTTTGTCTGTGGAGCAAAAGAACAAGTCTGACGTATTCGCTAAGTGAGCCGTCTTTGAGGATGTATCCAGTAGCCTTCGAAACTTTTGCCCGGAACAACGGCGCGGAGCGCCCCGGGCATGCGGCAGCTTGTCCGGGCGGGCTGGCGCAATGGTGAGGCAAAGCGCTTCGCCAGAGAGGTCGTACGGATTTGGCCGGGATAAACTGCCGCGAACACCCGTTGAGGCGCCATCCCACGGGGGCCGCTGGCCATTTCGCAACTGGCGTCAGTAATGCGGCGGGCGTTCGTCGCCGAAGACCGCGCCGCCGCTGCCGTCCTGCTCGCGGGTGGCTTCGCGCTGCATCAGCATGGCGACGCGGCGGGTCAGGGTGTCGATCTCCTGTTGCTGGCGGGCGATCACGTCGCTCATCTCCTCCACGCTGCGGGTCAGATGGGCGATTTGCTCTTCCAGATGCTGCATGGGGGGTCTCCTGGGTTCTGAAACGCCTGATATAGAAGATGGCTCTGAAAGCAAGGATTCGCCCGGACGCCAGGCCGGGCAGTGCCTGTATCGCGCAGTTGTTTTCTCGCCTGCGGCATTGCCTCCCGCGGCACTGTCTTGCTGTTGTGACTGGCATCCGCTAGACCGCCGGGCGAGTGAAACCGCTACCCGTGAGGAGGCCAAACATGGCCAAAGTGAAGAAACAGCCCCGCCCCAAGGCGCAGACGCCGAAGGGGTTCCGTGACTATTTCGGTGCGGAGGTGACCCAGCGCAGCGAGATGCTGCGGGCCATCGCGGGTGTGTATCATCATTACGGGTTCGAGGCGCTGGAAAGCGCGGCGGTGGAAACCGTCGAGGCGCTGGGCAAGTTTCTGCCCGATGTGGACCGCCCGAACGAGGGGGTGTTTGCCTGGCAGGAAACCGAAGAAGACGCCAGCAAAGCGTCCGGGGGCGACTGGATGGCGCTGCGCTACGACCTGACGGCGCCGCTGGCGCGGGTCTATGCCCAGCACCGCAACGACCTGCCGACCCCCTATCGCCGTTATGCGATGGGGCCGGTCTGGCGCAACGAGAAGCCGGGGCCGGGCCGCTTCCGCCAGTTCTACCAGTGCGATGCGGATACCGTCGGCACCGCCTCGATGGCCGCCGATGCGGAGATCTGTGCGATGCTGTCCGACACGCTGGAGACCGTCGGCATTCCGCGCGGCGACTATCTGGTGCGGGTGAACAACCGCAAGGTTCTGAACGGTGTGCTGGAGGCGATGGGCCTGGGCGAGGGCGATGCCAAGCGTGACGACGTGCTGCGCACCATCGACAAGTTCGATAAGGTGGGCGAGGCCGGGGTGCGAGAGCTGCTGACCAAGGGCCGGCTGGATGCTTCGGGAGCCTTCATTGACGGGGTTGGCTTGTCAGACGATCAGGCGGCGCCGGTGCTGGCCTTCCTGACCTCCAAGGCCGCAGACACGGCTGGCACCCTTGCTAACTTGCGTGCAGCTGTGGGTGACAGCAAGGTCGGCCAGGAGGGCATTTCCGAGCTGGAACAGATCAGCGAACTGCTGGCGGCCGGCGGTTATGGCAAGGACCGGATCGAGATCGACCCTTCGGTTGTGCGCGGGCTTGGCTATTACACCGGGCCGGTGTTCGAGGCAGAACTGACCTTTGAGATTTTCGACGAGAAAGGCCGCAAGCGGCAGTTCGGCTCGGTTGCGGGCGGCGGGCGCTATGACGGGCTGGTCAAGCGCTTTACGGGTCAGGAAGTGCCTGCGGTGGGTGTGTCTATTGGTGTCGACAGGCTGCTGGCGGCACTGCATGCCAAGGGGCGGCTTTCGGCGGAAGCAACTGGCCCTGTGGTTGTCACTGTAATGGACCGCGACCGGATGGCAGATTACCAGGCGATGGTGGCGGAGCTGCGCAACGCGGGCATCCGGGCCGAGGTTTACCTGGGCAATCCCAAGAACTTTGGCAACCAACTGAAATATGCGGACAAGCGGAACGCTCCGGTGGCCGTGATCGAAGGCGGGGATGAGAAAGCGGGTGGCGTGGTGCAGATCAAGGACTTGATCCTGGGCGCCAAGATCGCCGAAAGCGCCACATTGGAAGAGTGGAAAGAACGCCCGAGCCAGTTTGAAGTGCCGCGCGCCGAACTGGTTGCCAAGGTGCGTGAAATCCTGGACAGGCAGGGCTGATCATGGCGGTTCAATCCCAGATACAGGCCCGCGCCGCGATGCTGCGGCTCCGTTTCGAGGCTGCGGGCGCGCAGGTGGTGGACACGCCGCTGCTGCAGCCTGCTGACACCCTGCTGGACCTTTACGGTGAGGACATCCGGGCCCGCGCCTATGTGACCACGGATGCGCTGCGCGGGGAGCAGATGCTGCGTCCGGATTTCACGGTTCCGGTGGTGGAGGCGCATATGCGCCATGGCGCCGAACCTGCGCGTTATACCTATTCGGGTGAGGTGTTCCGGCGTCAGGAGCAAGATCCGGATCGGCCCAATGAATATCTGCAGGTCGGCTATGAGGTGTTTGAACGCAATGATGCAGCGGCGGCGGATGCGGAGGTGTTCTCCTTGTTTGCCCTGCAGGTGCGCGGTCTGCCCCTGCGGGCGGCGACCGGCGATATCGGCATTCTTATGGCCGCGGTGCAGGGGCTGAACACCACGGAAAAACGCAAGGCGGCGCTGATGCGCCACATCTGGAGACCGCGGCGGTTCCGGGCGTTGCTGGACCGGTTTGCAGGGCGTGCGCCGGTACCGGAGAACCGCAAAAAACTGTTGGAAACCGAGGGCGATCTTACCGGTTCCGCAGTAGAGCTGGGCAAGCGCCGCGCGGCAGAGGTGCAGGTGCGGATTGACGCGCTGCGCGAAGATGCCAAGGCGCCTCCGATTGCCGAGAAGGAGCTGCTGGCGCTGGAAGCGCTGATGGCGGTGCGCGAAACGGTGCCTTATGCGGCGGAGCAGATGCGCGATATTGCGGTGGACCTGCCGCAGATCAACCTGGCCCTGGACCGCTTGGACAAACGCACAGCGGCGATGAAGGCACGCGGGGTGGATGTGGAGACCCTCGATTTCGAGGCCTCTTACGGGCGTACCTCGATGGAGTATTACGACGGGTTTGTCTTCGGCTTCTATGCCGAGGCGCGGCCCGATCTGCCGCCCATTGCCAGCGGCGGGCGCTATGATGCGCTGACCCGGCGGCTGGGCCAGGGCGAGGAAATTCCGGCGGTGGGCGGTGTGCTGCGCCCGGACCTGATGCTGCAGCTTGAGGAGGTGCGCGCATGAGCTTGAAGCTGGGGGTGCCGTCTAAGGGGCGGCTGATGGAGAAGACATTCGACTGGTTCGCCAAGCGCGGCGTGACCCTGTCGCGCACCGGCTCCGACCGGGAATACGCCGGCGCGGTCGAGGGCGTGTCGAATATGGAGCTGGTGCTGCTGTCGGCGGGGGAGATCCCGCGCGAGCTGGCGGCGGGGCGGATCCATCTGGGTGTCACCGGCACCGATCTGGTGCAGGAGAAGCTGCCGCGGTTCGAACAGCAGGTGGAAAGCCTGGCCGAGCTGGGTTTTGGCCATGCGGACCTGATCCTGGCGGTGCCGCAGTTCTGGATCGATGTGGACACGCTGGATGATCTGGATGCAGTGGCCTCGGCGTTCCGGACGGAGCACGGCCACCGGTTGCGGATTGCGACCAAGTACCACCGGCTGGTGCGGGAATTCCTGACCGATGCCGGAGTGGCGGATTACCAGCTGGTGGACAGCCAGGGCGCAACTGAGGGCACGGTGAAGAACGAAACCGCCGAGATGGTGGCCGATATCACCTCAACCGGCGAGACGCTGCGCGCCAACCATCTGAAACTGCTGGCGGACGGGCTGGTGCTGAAGTCGCAGGCGACGCTGTGGCGCAGCCGGGTGGCAAAATACGGTACCGATGAGAAGGCCGCGCTGAACACGCTGCTGGATCTGCTGGAACACCGGAACTAAGCGATACAGCCCGCGCGCAAGCTCGGGCGGCGGCCAACGCCTGAAGGGCATCTGTGATGCCCGTGAAGCGGGCGGGAGCCCCTTTTTCTGAACCTGAAATGTGTTGCAAGCCGGTGTGCTCCCGCCCGAAGCAGGCTGCATCCAAGATGCCTCCGCCCCGGTTGGGCCGGGCGCCGGGCTGACGCCCGGCGCTGGCGAGGCACGCCGCGGGGGGGAGTGCGGCGTGCCTCAGATGACCCCGATTTCCGCCAGCGCCTGCGAGAGTTCCAGCGGCAGCGGTTCTTCCTTCTGCTTGCCCGCGGGCAGGTCGGCGGGGGAATCCTCGGTCTTCAGATAGCGCCAGCCCTGGAACGGGCGTTTCGGTGCGGTGAGGGTGCGGTGCAGGTCCGGGTCCAATATGATGGCGCAGCGGCGGATGCCGTCTTCGCCGGTGACCTCATCCATGCGCAGCACGCGCTGGCGGCATTGGATCAGCCCTTTGATCACCCAGTAGATCGAACCGCCATTGAGAATCTCTGCCTCGCGCTTGGGCCACATGCGGGTGACGTGGCGTGGCAGGCCCTCCGGCAGTTCCCGGCGGCGCATCTCCTGCCAGGCCATCAGGCTTTCTACACTTTCGGTGCCAACCGAGAGCTTCACAAGGTTCACGCGTTTATCCACAGGTTCCCCACAGAGTCGTCCAGAGCTTCAACTTTATATTGTAGTTCGACGGCTTCCGGGGGCAAGGTCTTGTGTCTTGGAGGGTGCGCCTGCTGATAAAAAATGCTAAGATTGTCCTAAACGCCGTTGAGGCAGCGCGCCGCAGCGGCTATCCAGACCGCCACTCAACAACCACGACCGACCATAGGGATTCGCCATATGAGCCGCTTTGCCGCCCCCATCGCCGAGCAGATCTGGGATATGAAATACCGTTTCAAGCAGGCCGATGGCACGCCGATCGACGTCACCGTCGAGGACAGCTGGCGGCGAATCGCGCGCGATCTGGCGCGGGCGGAACAGGCGCCGGATGCCTGGGAGGAGAAGTTCTTTGCCGCGCTGGAAGACTTCAAATACCTGCCCGCAGGCCGCATCACTGCAGGCGCCGGCACTGCGCGCCAGGTGACGCTGTTCAACTGCTTTGTGATGGGCACCGTGCCGGACAGCATGTCGGGGATTTTCGACATGCTGAAAGAGGCAGCGCTGACCATGCAGCAAGGCGGCGGCATTGGTTATGACTTCTCGACCATTCGGCCGCGCGGTGCGGATGTGAAAGGCGTGGCAGCGGATGCCTCCGGCCCGTTGTCGTTCATGGATGTCTGGGACGCCATGTGCCGCACCATCATGTCCGCAGGCTCGCGCCGCGGCGCGATGATGGCAACCATGCGCTGCGACCACCCCGATATCGAGCATTTCATCACCGCCAAATCCGACTCGGCCCGCCTGCGCATGTTCAACATGTCGGTGCTGGTCACCGATGATTTCATGGATGCGGTTAAGGCGGACGGCTCCTGGGAGCTGGTGTTTGACGGCAAGGTCTATCATACCGTGCAGGCGCGGGATCTGTGGAACAAGATCATGCAGGCGACCTATGATTACGCCGAACCCGGCGTGATCTTCATCGACCGCATCAACAAGGCCAACAACCTCTCCTATGTCGAGAACATCTGCGCCACTAACCCCTGCGGCGAGCAACCGCTGCCGCCTTATGGCGCCTGCCTGCTGGGTTCAGTCAACATGGCGCGGCTGGTGGCAAATCCGTTTGAGAAAGACGCGCATCTGGACCAGGAGGCGATGCAGGAGCTGGTCGCCACTGCCGTCCGCATGATGGACAATGTGGTGGACGTGTCCAAGTTCCCGCTGGAGGCGCAGGCGCAGGAAGCCAAGAACAAGCGCCGGATCGGCCTGGGCGTCACCGGCCTGGCCGATGCGCTTTTGATGCTCGGCCTGGAATACGGCTCCGACGAGGCGGCGCGTCAGACCGACCGCTGGCTGCACGCGATCGCCCGCGCCGCTTATCTGGCGTCGGTCGAATTGGCGAAGGAGAAGGGCGCCTTCCCGCTGTTCGACGCCGAGGCGTACCTCAACTCCGGCAATATGCTGAACATGGACGAGGACGTGCGCGACGCCATCCGCGAACACGGCATCCGCAATGCGCTGCTGACCTCGATCGCACCAACCGGCACCATTTCGCTGTATGCCGGCAATGTGTCTTCGGGCATTGAGCCGGTGTTTGCCTATGCCTATACCCGTAAGGTTCTGCAGAAAGACGGTTCGCGCACCGAGGAGGAAGTGGTCGACTACGCGGTGCAGATGTACCGCGAGAAGTTCGGCGCCGACGCCAAGCTGCCGGACTACTTTGTCAACGCCCAGACGCTGCCGCCCGCGGCACATGTGAAAATGCAGGCGGCGGCGCAGAAATGGATCGACTCGTCGATCTCGAAAACCATCAACTGCCCGGAAGACATCTCATTCGATGACTTCAAGGACGTCTATATGCAGGCCTGGGATCAGGGCTGCAAAGGTTGCACCACCTACCGCCCCAACGATGTGACTGGCTCGGTCCTGTCGGTGAGCGAAAGTGCTGACACTGCCCCCGGCGAGACCGCGCAGGCGCCGCATGAAAGCGACCTGGGAGAAGACGGGGCGGAAGTGGTCTATATGTCCGAGCCGCTGGACCGCCCGCAGTCGCTGGAGGGCCATACTTACAAGCTGAAGTGGCCGGACAGCGAGCATGCGATCTACCTCACTATCAACGACATCATCATCAACGGCCATCGCCGCCCGTTTGAGGTCTTCATCAACTCCAAAAACATGGAGCATTACGCCTGGACGCTGGCGCTGACCCGGATGATCTCGGCCGTGTTCCGCCGCGGTGGTGATGTGTCCTTTGTCGTCGAGGAGCTGAAGGCGGTGTTCGACCCGCGCGGCGGCGCCTGGGTGCAGGGCAAGTACATCCCGTCGATCCTGGCGGCGATCGGCGGCGTGATTGAGACCCACATGATCAAGACCGGTTTCCTGGAAGGCGAGGGAATGGGCCTGAAATCCGACCCGCAGGCACAGGTGGTGAACCTCAATGCCCCGCGCGGCAAGGCCTGCCCGAGCTGCGGCCAGTTCGACATGCAGATGGTCGAAGGCTGCATGACCTGCCGCAGTTGCGGCCATTCGAAGTGTGGCTGAATAGAGGTAGGACTGTAGTTTTGTGGAACGACACATAAGGTGACACTTATTGACGCCGAGTTGCCATTTCTTGGCGTCAAACCTGCAATTTTCATAGCAGCCTTTTGCGTGCGCCATCATTTAGGACGGATTCCGGAAGTTCGCCTCAGGTGTGAATACAACCTGAACACACCGCGGAAGTGGACATCCCGCCAGGTCCACACCACCGGATCCGAGGTGATCGACAATTAGGGCGAAAAGCCGTCGCTCGTTGCACTGACGAGAGCCAAAACACTCCACAGCCGAAACAGATATTCAGCCAGTTTGCATCTGTGGCCAGGATGAACTGCGCCGAAGCCGGGGGAGCGGCTTTCGTCGCGAGGCCCGAGAGGCGTAGAACGTAGATGGAAGATGACCGGTGGCAATCTGCGATGGACAGCGTCCGTTTTTGGCGCCGCAGTATCTCGAAATCGACTGGCGAGGGGATAGCTTTGTTGTAATTGGAGAAACAGCGCACAATCCGTGATTGTTCATCCACGGGAAGCTAAAGCCAAACACTTCTTGAACGCCGAATTGAATGGAGTTGTGAGTGATATATGTGACGATTGATGGCGATGATATCGGGAGAAAGCTTGCAAGCTGCTATCTTTCCAACCGTGCGGAGGCACTTAGGTCATGTTGACAAATGGCGGAGCCAAAGGCGGATCGACGTGATGTCGATGAAGCCCAGGAAGCTCTCAGCCGTCTTGTCGTAGCGTGTTGCGACGCGTCGGGCGTTCTTGAGCTTGTTGAAGCAGCGCTCGACCAGATTGCGCAGGCGATAGAGCGAGCGGTCCACGCCGATGCGTTTCCTGCGGGATTTGCGCATCGGGATGATCGGCAACACATCGCGCTTTTCCATGTGCGTCCTGATGCTGTCGGCGTCATATCCGCGATCTGCCAGCAGCACGCTGGGACTGGGCAGGTTGTCGGCCATGACCAGATCGAAACCGAGATAGTCGGATGTCTGGCCCGGCGTGATCTCTGTCCTCATGGGCAGACCATGCGCATTGACGAGGAGGTGGATCTTGGTCGTGAAGCCACCTCTTGAGCGCCCGAAACCCTGTCGCGGAGTCCCCCTTTAGCGCCCGCTGCCTGATGATGGGCCCGGATCACGGTGCTGTCGATCATTTGCAGGGCGTCTGGCACGGCCCCGCTTTCGTTCAGGGCCTCCATGATCTCCTCCCAGAGCCCCGCCAGCGTCCAGCGCCGGAACTGGCGGTAGACGCTCGACCACTTGCCAAACTCTTCCGGCAGGTCACGCCATGGGGCACCCGTGCGGGCGATCCAGAATATCCCATCAAGAACAAGGCGGTGGTTGGTGGGTTTGCGTCCGTTCGGGGCGCGGGCTGTCAGGATGAACCGTTCAAAAAACGCCCATTCCTCGTCCGACATCAAGTCTCGTGCCAAGCTGGTCTCCATCGCAGATACCAGATTGAATCATGCCCGCAGCCCCATGTGAATCCCTTTTGTCAACACGACCTAGGAAGCGACAACCTAGACCGACACCCTAGCTCCAAGTTCGGCGGCTCAAAAGGGCGGGCCGAAAGTTAACATAAGTGGCATTAGCGACCTCGCGAGGACCTGTTTCCCTTTATTCTACAAGGTCTGGGGCAGGGGAGAGAGTTTGCAACGGGAAGTGTCCCAAAATCTGCTGAGCGCGCTGTACGGGCCATTTGGCCGGGTATTGAAGGACAAACACCTCAAGCCTCTGTCCAGGTTTAGACCTTCCTGAATGCCCTTTTTTATATGGCTCCATCCGGGTTCCTCCGGCCTCTTCCGGTTACTGCAATATCAAGTGTCCCCTAACAAGCGGGACACTGTAGCGGGACATTTCGCGTGCAGTGCGGGACACTTCTCATTGCAAAACGCGGCAATCCGCCGCCCAAACCGTAAAAAAACGCGGGGCGGCGGATGGTTTTTAAGGGTACTTAAGGGGTCAGTTTAAGAATTGGCCACAACTGCGGACAGAAGCAGCTCTGCTCCCAAAGGCGCTAACGCCCGCCTCCAAAGCTGCAGAGCGGTTTCACCCGGGGGGATCTGCCCGGCCTCCTGCAGCAGCCGCCTGTGCGCTGTGACAACCGGTCTTCAGTCGATCTGCGGAGTGAGCCAGTAGGCCGACCTGCTGGTCATGCGCATTCCATCGGCCAGGCAATCCCGGATCGCATTCCGCCCTTTATGCTCCGGCAGCAGTGACGGGTGGTAGCCGATGGCGCCAAGCCGCGACCACTCAATGAACTAAGGGGGAACGATGCGGAAGGAATGCGCCGAAACGACCAGGTCTGGCCGCCAAGGCAGGTCAGCCGACAACAGAGGCAGGCGCCGGGGCTTTACTTTGCAAGGGATTTCCAGCCCTCGGCCGCAGCTTTGGCAAGACTATCTTCCGGTTCTGTGACCAGTGCGAGCGAATAGCCTTCGCCCGCAAGGCGGCGCAGCACCTCGGCCGCAAGCCAGGAACAGCCGATAACGGCCACGCGGAAGGGTTCCTTATTCAACATAGCGAAATCCCTGTATAGCCCGGAAAT
Organism: Leisingera sp. F5; assembly: GCF_001593695.1. Classification (NCBI taxonomy): domain Bacteria; kingdom Pseudomonadati; phylum Pseudomonadota; class Alphaproteobacteria; order Rhodobacterales; family Roseobacteraceae; genus Leisingera; species Leisingera sp. F5. The sequence continues at coordinate 46,944 of NZ_LUKH01000001.1, forward strand.
GACCGCCCAAGCGGCCTTTGACGCTGCCGGTGCTTTTGGAGGCGGCGCAGCCCAGAGCGGTAGAGACCTGCGGCCAAAGGGGCTGGGCGCGCAGAGCGGCTGCCAGACCGGGGTGTGACGTGTGAAAAAGTGAGGGCATGGGGCGGCCGTAACGGTTCACGCCGCGCCGCCAGAGTGCGCAGATCTCATTCAGGAACCGAAGGCCAAGGCCCGCCCCTTGTCATTCCGGCATGATCACCAGGCGGCAGGCACGGGCTTCAGCCAAACCCGGCCGGGGGCTGCAGGCCACATGTGCAACCGGCTTGCCGCCGACAAATCCGGTGTAATAGTCTGCCGCGACCATTCGGAGCATCTTCAAGTAGTGATGCGGCTCAAACAGGGCCAGTAGGAACTATCGGTCTTGTGAATGTCCATTGCGATCTGCGGCGGGTCGGTGAAGACGGGAAGCTGGCGCCAGTCGCAGAAGATCCCGAAATATCGGCCAGGTTCCAGCACCCGCCGCGCCGCGCTCATCCAGGTGAGGGTAAAGCGCAGGTTAGAGCGCTGGTCCACGGTTTCCCCGCAAAGTCTGGCAGTGTGCGTGCAGATTCGCTCTTGCCGGTGTATTTCTTCCAGGTCGGTTGAAGGATCGAGCGATTTAACCCGCCGGGTGAATAGGGCGGATCGGTAAACAGCCCTCCGACACTGGCCGTGCTGAGATTGTCCTGCAAGGTCAGGGCGTCGGCCTGGGTGATGGTAGATCTCCCGGCCTCCCGTTTCCGGGAAGTATTCTAGGTTTGACCGGGGACAGTCACGCTCCCAGCCTCCAGCCTTCTGCCAGATCCACCGCCGCCAGATCCTCAAGCGTGGCGGCTGCGGCGATCAGCGCATCCAGCCTGCGGCGGTTGGCGGTCATGGCGCCGTAGAACACCCGATACTCCGCCCGCTTCTGGATGATGGTCTGCGCCATTGCTGCGGCGGTTTCACCGGCCCCGGCCCGCAGGGCGTCGATCAGGGGGCTCACCCCCCGGCGGCGACGGCACGGGCGGCTTCAATCTGTTCCTGCCAGCTCTCGCGTTCCTCCCGCGGCTAGGCATCGGATATAGGCCGCATTGCCTCGCCATAGGCCTCCTGCACGCGCGGGTCCATTTCGGCCTTTTGCGCCTCCAGTTTCACCGCAATTTCTGACGCTGGCAAATCCCGGATGGTCCAGCCCCAGACCCAAGCGCCGATTTGATCTTCCGGCAGCGCCGCCCGCTCTGCGACTTGGTCCGCTGCAAGATCCGGCTGCGGCAAGCTGGTCACCGGATAACAGTAGGATGGCGGCTGAAGCGAGTAAATTCTGGAATGACTGAAGGGGCAGGAGAATTTTAAGGGAATGGTGCGATTGTTCGGCGAGCAGCCCATCCAGGCTTGAATGATTGAACCAAGGCGAGTGCGGCTGTCATTGGCAGCGGAACGTTCCAAAAATACCTCTGGGGGCTGAGGAACAAGGATGAGATAGTTTGGCCAGGTTGTGCTTCTTTCAGAGGCGCGTCTCCGCGCCGGTATTATCCGGTGAAACCGCTACGACAAGTGATTTTGTTCCGGCACTCAGTTCAGTCTTAAGAGCAGCAGAAGGCGTTAGAATGCAGCATTTTTTTAGTTCTCAAAGTCCCGCAATGACTTCCTTCCCGGCAGAACACGACAGTGAAACGAAGAACGTGCTTCCAGGAACCGTGCCGGTATTCGGCCGGCGGGAATCTTCGGAACGGAATGGTAATGGCTCTTCAGAACGGCGTCCCGCGGTAAGCCCAGCAGATAGGCTTTATGCGCAGGCGCTAGCGAATATCGTCTCACAAAATCCGGCCGGTGCCATCCCGTTACTGCAGCAAGCAATCAAGATCAGCCCACGGGAGGTCCGGCTTCTTATCAGTTTCGCGGAAGCGTTGCGAATGGCTGGCCTCAAGAGCGAAGCCTTTCAAATCCTGAACAAAGCGCTTCGGATGGAGCCGGCAAATACCAAATGCCATCTAGCAATAGCAAACTTTCTGATGATTGAGAAAAGGGAAGAGGACGCGCTTGAGTTTTATGAATTGGCCATTGGAGCGGGTGCAAACTGCGCAATGTCTTGGAGCAGATTGCTGTACCTGAAGCTGAAAAAGTGCGACTGGAGCGCTTTTGACGGTCTTGAAGCGAAACTGAAGGAAATAAACTGGGAAGACGGATGTCCGGATCCGTTCATCTTCCTGCCGCTGACCGACGATCCCGGATTCCAAAAACGGCGGTCTGCTCGAATGGCAAAGGCGCTGGAGGCTGTTCCAGGGGGGCAGCCATTGCCCCGGATCAGTTCCAGGAAAGCTGGAAAGATAAAGCTAGGATATTTCTCGAATGATTTCTTCGCTCATGCGACCATGTTTCTTATGGGCGGGATGTTCAAATTGCATGACCCGGACAGGTTCGAAATCTATGTGTACGATACTGGGTCCGGTGAATGCGACAACCAGCAGGAACGTGTCCGGCAGTCTGTGGCCAAGTACCGGGATGTTGCTAAGCTGCCTGACAGGAAGATTGCGGAACTTGCCCGGGAAGACGGAGTTGATATTGCCGTTGATTTGAAGGGTTACACCGCCGGGAGCCGATTAGGGGTATTTTGTTACCGGGCAGCTCCGGTTCAAGTTTCCTATTTGGGCTATCCAGGCACAACGGCGTTGCAGGAGATGGATTATCTAGTTGCTGACTATGTAACTGTCCCGAAGGGTATGAGGCAGAACTACAGTGAAAAAATCCTGTACATGCCCGGAACGTATCAAGTGAATGATGGCAGCAGGGTGCGCCCCGAACAGACGCCCAGCCGGAAACAGCTGGGCCTGCCAGACGACAAATTTGTCTTCTGTTCGTTCAACAACCCTTACAAAACGTCACCGAAGGTGTTCGAGATCTGGATTGGGCTGCTGAAGGAGGTTCCGGGCAGCGTTCTTTGGCTCCTGGAACCTTCGGAAGCGGGAAAAGAAACACTGATCCAAGAGGCCCAAAACCAAGGCATTATGGCCAGCCGGATCATCTTTGCAAAACGGGTGCCCCAAGCAGCGCATCTGTCCAGACTTCCACAGGCGGACCTGTTCCTCGACACGTTCAATTACAATGCACACACAACGGCGAGCGAAGCGCTGTGGAGCGGAGTCCCGGTGATTACCATGCCGGGGAAGCAGTTTTCGGCCCGTGTAGCAGCCAGTTTGCTGACCTGTGTTGGACTAGACGATCTGATCGCTGAAACACCGGAGCAATACCAGGCCCTTGCTCTCAGGATTGCACGCAAGCCAGAATACTTGGCCGAGATAAAGACGCGTTTGAGGGATGGCATCACAAATGGGCCGCTCTACAATACTGAGCTGTTCACCCGGAATTTTGAAGCACTGATGGAAAAAGCACTGGCCAGGTTTGATGCCGGACTCAAACCAGATCACATCAGCCTGGACTGATTGCAGCCGCAAAAAGATTAGAGCGCAGTCTGGCGAGACTGCGCTCCGTTAATTGTCGGTTTGTTTCGCGGCGGCGGTCACAGAAGCCGCACCTGGGTGCCGATCTGCACCATTTCAAACAGCTCCTCGGCGTGCTGATTGTACAGGCCGATGCAGCCGGAGGAGCTTTGCCGTCCGATCTTGCGGGTGTCGTGGGTTCCGTGCACCAGATAGGCCGGCCAATCCAGATACATCGCCCGGGTGCCCAGCGGGTTCCCGGGAACGCCGCCCTCGATCCGGACGGGCAGGGTGGGATCTCGTTCGCGCATGGAAGCGGTCGGAGTCCAGCTTGGGTTTTCGCGTTTGCGCACCACTTTGGTGTAGCCGCGTTTGGTCAGATCCTCGGTCATCGGCACAGAGGAGGGGAACAGCCGGTAGGTTTCTCCGTCCGCCCCCCAGTAATGCAGCGCGCGGGAGCTGATATCGGCCAGCAGGCAGCCGGCGCCGAGCGTGTCGAAATGATCCTGCCAGTCCTGCTGCGTGAAGGCGGACACATTGCGCTGCACCGGAATTTCTTCACGAATGGCCGGTTCGTCTTGCGGAAAGGCATCCGTCGATTGCGCCCGCAGGACGGCCGGAGCGGCCAATGAGGCGCCAAGGCCCATCAGGGTGGCGCGGCGGGTGATTTTGAGATTGGTCATTTTTCCTCAACCCTGCTGCTCGAAAACTCTGCAGCAACATAAGCAGGCAGACAGATTTTCATAGAGGCGGCATAGCGGAATTGCTGCGCCTCACAAGCTTGTGTTGAACGAACGGCGGAAGACCGCCGCCCGGAACACGGCCCCGGGGGGCGTCATGAAGCGTCAGGAGTACAGCGGCCGGGCCTGGGCAAAGGACAGCAGGCGCTTGCTGTCTTCGTCCCACAGGTGCAGACGCGCATTGGCCAGGCTTTCGCGGATGGTCATCCGGTTGCCTTCGGCCAGTTCCGCATGGTCGCGCAGAACCTCGGTCAGGCGGTAGAACGGGATGCGGCTGTAGAGGTGATGCACATGGTGGATGCCGATATTGGCGCTGATCCACTGCAGAACCGGCGGCAGAACATAGTGCGAGCTGCCATGCAGGGCGGCGTCATGCAGCTGCCAGTCTTCTTCCTGTTCCCACTGCGTGGTCTCAAATTGATGCTGCACATAGAACAGCCACATGCCTGCTGTTGCGGCGATCAGCGTTGCCGGCACAAAGATCAGCAGAAGCGGCATCAGCCCGCCGAAGTACCAGATAATGCCGACTGCTGCGAGGATCACGGCGTTGGTGCCCATCGCGCTGATCCAGTAGCGGGCCTGGTTCATCAGACCGTAGGGAATGCGGTTTTGCAGGAAGAACAGGTAGCCGGGGCCGAATCCGAACAGGGTCACAGGATGGCGGTAGATCCGGTACATCATCCGGTCCCAGCGTCCCAGCGCCCGGTATTCGGACACGGTCATCGTGTGGATGTCGCCCATGCCGCGCTTGCCCAGGTTGCCGTGGGTGCTGTGATGGATCGAATGAGTGCGGCGCCAAACGTCATACGGGGTGAGGGTCAGAACGCCGATGATGCGGCCGACCCAATCGCTGACATGGCGGTTGCGGAAGAAGGAACCGTGCCCGCAGTCATGCTGAATGGTGAACAGGCGCAACAGGAAAGCTGCGATCAGAATGGAGATCGCCAGCGTCAGCCAGTAGCTGACCGACAGCGACCACCAGGCCAGAGCCCAGAGCAGGAGAAAAGGGACAACCGTGATCGCAAGCTCAAACGCGCTGCGCCTGTGATCGGGTTCCCGGTACTGCGCGAGGACCTTCACCCAGTCGCGCGCCGTTTTCTCGGCCGCCTGCGGCCTGGTGGGGTCTGGGGAGTTGCTCATACGCCTGCCGTTTTATTTGTCTGATGCAGACCGGATAGACTACCAGTCGCGTGGGGCAAGTGAAATTCTGCCGCAGGCCTGCCAAAACAGGGTCAATTCTGCCTAAACCGCAAAATAGTGATCGATTGGCCCCGGATTTTCGAAGTCTGATCAAAAAAGGCCCCGGAGATCCGGGGCCTTTGAAATCGTGCAAACGGGATGCTTCAATCCATCGCTTTGAAGTTGAACTCGCCGCCTTCCTTGATGCCCGAGGGCCAGCGCGAGGTCACGGTCTTGGTGCGGGAGTAGAACTTGAAGCTGTCGGGGCCGTGCTGGTTCAGGTCGCCGAACATGGATTTCTTCCAGCCACCGAAGGTGTGATAGGCCAGCGGCACCGGAATCGGCACATTGATGCCGACCATGCCGATGTTGACGCGGCTGGCGAAGTCACGGGCAGTGTCGCCATCACGGGTAAAGATCGCGGTGCCGTTGCCGTACTCGTGATCCATCGCCAGTTTCAGCGCGTCTTCGTAGCTGTCTGCACGGACAGTGGACAGAACCGGGCCGAAGATTTCCTGCTTGTAGATGTCCATGTCGGGGGTGACATGGTCAAACAGATGCGCGCCGACAAAGAAACCGTCCTCGTAGCCCTGCAGTTTGAAGTCGCGGTTATCAACCACCAGCTTGGCGCCCTGATCGACGCCGGACTGGATCAGGCCCAGGATCCGTTCTTTGGACGCAGCAGTCACAACCGGGCCCAGATCCACGTCGTCGCCTGCGGTGTAGGGGCCGACCTTCAGCTTTTCGATACGCGGGATCAGCTTTTCGATCAGCTTGTCGGCGGTTTCCTCACCGACCGGCACGGCGACTGAAATCGCCATGCAGCGTTCGCCTGCCGCACCGAAGCCTGCACCGACCAGCGCGTCTGCTGCCTGGTCCAGATCGGCGTCGGGCATGATGATCATGTGGTTCTTGGCGCCGCCAAAACACTGGGCACGCTTGCCGTTGGCGGTAGCGCGGGAATAGATGTACTGCGCGATCGGGGTGGAGCCGACAAAGGACACGCCCTGAATGATCTCACTGTCCAGAATGGTGTCAACCGCTTCGCGGTCGCCGTTCACCACTTGGAACACGCCTGCGGGCAGGCCTGCCTCAACAAACAGTTCGGCCAGCATCAGCGGCACCGAGGGGTCGCGCTCAGAGGGCTTCAGCACCACGGCGTTGCCGCAGGCCAGGGCCGGGCCAACGTGCCACAGCGGCATCATGGCGGGGAAGTTGAACGGCATGATCGAGCCGACAACGCCCAGCGGCTGGCGCATGGAATACATGTCGATACCGGGGCCTGCGCTGTCGGTGAATTCACCTTTCAGCATCTGCGGCGCGCCGACGCAGTATTCAATCACTTCCAGACCACGCTGGATGTCGCCCTTGGCGTCCGGAATGGTCTTGCCGTGTTCGCGGCTCAGCGCCTCGGCCAGCTTGTCCATGTCGCGGTTCATCAGGCCGACCATGGCCATCATCACACGGGCGCGCTTCTGCGGGTTGGTTGCCCCCCAGGCGGGCTGCGCCGCCGCTGCCTTTTCAATGGCGTCAGTGGTTTCCGCAACGCTGGCCATCGGGCACAGGTACTGCACTTCGCCGGTTGCAGGGTTGAAGATATCGTCAAAACGGCCCGAAGTGCCGGAGACCAGTGCGCCGTTAATAAAGTGGCCGAGTTCTTTCATCGGATCCTCCTCTGTTCATCTTGCCTTAATCCTAGGCTTGCAAAAATCATCGGAAAAGAGGAAAGATTTCAAACAGGCTTTGCAGGAACGCAAAAGGTTAACGGAACGTTAGCCGCAAGACGGAGGACCCGGGCCAATGGATCCGCAGTGGGATGATATGAAAGTGTTTTTGGCGGTGGCACGGGAGGCAAGCCTGTCGGGTGCCGGCCGCATCCTCAAAATGGACCCCGCAACAGTTGGCCGGAGGGTTGCCCGGTTCGAGGCAGCTCTGGAAACCCCGCTGTTTGTGAAATCGCCGCAGGGCTATGCGCTCAGCGCTGCCGGCGACAGGCTGCTGGTGCATGCAGAAGCCGCTGAACAGGCAATGCGAGCCGGGACTGAAGCGCTGAGCGGCCCCAATGACACTATGTCCGGCCAGATCCGCATCGGGGCGCCGGACGGCAGCGCCAATTACATTCTTCCGCAGGTTTGCGCCCAGATCGCCGAAGAAAATCCGGATCTGGATATCCAGATCGTCGCCCTGCCGCGGGTGATCAACCTCAGCCGCCGAGAGGCCGACATGGCGGTGACCGTCAGCGCGCCGACAGCGGGCAAGCTTCTGGTGCAGAAGATCTGCGACTACCGGCTGCATCTGGTTGCCTCGCGCCATTACCTGAAGAGCCATCCGCCGATTACAGGGCTGGCGGATCTGAAGGGCCATAAGATGATCGGCTATATACCGGACATGATTTTCGACAAGGAACTGGACTATCTGAACGATATCGGTGTCGAACGGGTGGCGCTGGCGTCGAATTCCGTTTCGGTGCAGATCAAGATGGCGGCGCAGGGCACGGCGGTCTGCATTGCCCATGATTTCAGCCTGCCGGCCCACCGGATGCTGCGTAAGATCCTGACCGACAAAGTCAGCCTGACGCGCAGTTTCCATCTGGTGCGGCATCAGGGCGATCAGCGCAGCGAACGTTTGAACCGGTTTGCCCAGGCGTTGTCGAAAGGCATCCGCGACGAGGTGGCCCGGCTGGAAGCCTTGACTTAAAGCTGCGTTGCGGCACACTTAATTGAAACGCGCCAATATTATGGAGGTCTGCAGCATGCTTGTTCAAGAGATTTTGAAGTCCAAGGCCGGTTCCGGTGTGGTCACCGTCGCGCTGCATGCAAGCGTTGCCGAGGCTGCGAAAGTCATGTCCGAGAACCGATTTGGCACCGTAGTGGTTTCCGCTGACGGCGAATACCCGGACGGCATCCTTTCTGAACGAGATATTGTGCGGGAATTGGCCAAAGCGGGGTCCGGCTGCCTGGATCAGCCAGTCAGCGGCTATATGACGCGCGAGCTGGTCACCTGCACAAGCCAATCCAACGTCGGGGATATCCTGCAGCAGATGACCGATGGCCGGTTCCGTCACATGCCGGTGGTTGAGGATGGAAAACTCATTGGAATCATCACCCTTGGGGATGCAGTGAAGGCGCAGCTTGCCCAGGTCGCGATGGAAAAGGACGCCCTGCAAGACATGATCATGGGGCACTAAGCCGCAGGGGCGGAGTCCGTATTTCTGCCCTCTTGCAATGATGGCCGCAAACATGTTTGCGTGTGCAGAAATTCTGACAAGGCAGGAGGCCGCCCATGCGTGTGGGTCTGTATCCCGGCACCTTTGACCCGATCACCATCGGGCATATCGACATTATCCGCCGCGCCAGTGCGATGGTGGACAAGCTGGTCATAGGCGTGGCGATAAACCGCGACAAGGGGCCATTGTTCAACCTGGAAGAGCGGGTCGGAATGATCGAGGCGGAATGTGCCAAGCTCAGCACCGAGACCGGGACTGTAATTGTTGCGCACCCCTTCGAAAACCTGCTGATCGACTGCGCCCGCGACGTTGGCGCCCAGATCATCGTGCGCGGTCTGCGGGCGGTTGCCGATTTTGAATATGAGTTTCAGATGGTCGGCATGAACCGGGCCCTGGATAGCTCGATCGAGACCGTGTTTCTGATGGCAGAGGCGCGGCACCAGGCGATTGCCTCGAAACTGGTCAAGGAAATCGCCCGGCTTGATGGCGACGTATCGAAATTCGTGACTCCGCTTGTTAACGACAAACTGATGGAGCGTCTGGGCAAAACCGCCTGAGGTTCCATAAAGAACTGAACGTCAGCAAAGCCGGGCCCTGCGCCCGGCTTTGTGCTTTCGGCGGCGCGCTGCGCGCGCGGGCGGGGGCTGGCGCCCCCGCTGTTATTCAAGAAAGAGGTTTGGAACGCACAGGTGCAGCGGTTGCGGTGACGGATGTCAGCGCCAGAAGGCAACCCAATCGATCAGGGCAAACAGTTTCTTGCCCAGGAAGATCATGTGCTGATCGCCGAACATAGCGATGTCGATCACGGCGGCGGCAATCAGAAACACGCCGAGGGAAATGGCAATCCGGTTGGTCATCGGGGCTCCGCCGCAATAGAAAACGCCCGCCCAGATAACCTGAGCGGGCGTGAAATCTCAAGGGGTTAGGCTGAGATCAGCCCAGTATGCCTCAGCCCAGCTTGCCCATGGCTACGGCAACATCGGCCATACGGACCGAGAAGCCCCACTCGTTGTCGTACCAGGCCAGCACCCGCACCATGCGGCCATCCAGCACCCGGGTCTGATCCGGTGCAAAGATCGAGCTTTCGGGCGAGTGATTGAAGTCGACGGAGACCAGCGGCGCGGGCTCATAGCCCAGAACACCCTTCATCGGGCCTTCGGCGGCTTCCTTGACCGCAGCGTTGATCTGCTCGGCGGTCACGTCGCGGCCAGCGCGGAAGGTCAGGTCCACGGCAGAGACATTCGGGGTCGGCACGCGGATGGCGGAGCCGTCCAGGCGGCCTTTCAGGTTCGGCAGAACTTCACCAAGGGCCTTGGCGGCGCCGGTCGAGGTCGGGATCATCGACATGGCGGCGGCGCGGGCGCGGTACAGGTCGCTGTGGCGGCGGTCCAGGGTCGGCTGGTCGCCGGTGTAGGCGTGGATCGTGGTCATGATGCCGTGCTCGATGCCGAATGCCTCGTCCAGCACCTTGGCCAGCGGCGCCAGGCAGTTGGTGGTGCAGGAGCCGTTGGAGATCATGGTATCCGCAGCGGTCAGCTGGTCGTCGTTGACACCGAACACGATGGTTTTGTCGACGTTCTTGCCGGGGGCGGACAGCAGCACTTTCTTGGCGCCGCGCTCCAGGTGTGCCTTGGCTTTCTCACCGTCGTTGAACTTGCCGGTGCATTCCAGAACCACGTCGCAGCCTGACCAGTCCAGCTCAGCCATGTCGTAGGTCGAGAACATCTGCATGTCGCCGCGGCCCAGGTTCATGGTGCCGTCGCCGATGGTGACCTCGCCCGGGAAGCGGCCATGCACAGAGTCGTATTTGATCAGGTGTGCCGCAGTGTCCAGCGGGCCGGTGGCGTTCACCTTGATCACTTCGATGTCGTCGCGGCCCGAAGCGGCGATATGCGACAGGGTGCAGCGGCCAATGCGGCCAAAACCGTTGATCCCGACTTTGATGGTCATGAGTTACGTCTCCAAGCGAGCAAAAACCTTTGACCGCCATATAGACCGGGGCTGATGTGGTCTAAAGAGGTAAAAGCGGCATTAAATGAAACTGTTAGCGCAAAATGCGGCTGGTGGCGGTAACGGTTTTGCCCGGTGGCGTTAACGGAAATCTGCCGGGCGCGGGCGGTGGCGCTAACGCTTGTGCTGCGGCGCGGAAGCGGGCAGATTGCGCATCAAACGCGGACAGGATTTGAGGGATTTGGCATGAGCGGATTGCTGGCGCTGCTGGATGACGTGGCGGGGATTGCCAAGGTGGCGGCGGCCTCGGTTGATGATGTGGCGGCGGCGGCGGGCAAGGCCGGGGCCAAGACTGCCGGTGTGATCATTGACGATGCGGCGGTGACGCCCAAATACCTGCAGGGCTTTGCGCCCGCCCGCGAGCTGCCGATCATCTGGCGCATCACCCGCGGCTCGCTGTTCAACAAGCTGATCCTGCTGATGCCGGTCGCCATGCTGCTGGCCAATTTTGCGCCGTGGGCCATCACGCCTTTGCTGATGCTGGGCGGGAGTTATTTGTGCTTTGAGGGCGCCGAGAAGATCTTTCACGTGCTGTTTCCGCACGTCAGCCACGCAATTGACGAGGATATGAGCATCAAGGATCCGGGCCATCTGGAGGAACAGAAAATCAAGGGTGCGATCAAGACCGATTTCATCCTGTCGGCAGAGATCATGACCATCGCACTGGCCGCCATCGAGGCGCCGAACGTGTGGATGCAGGCGGCAACTTTGGCGGTGGTGGCCGTTGGGGTGACGCTGGCGGTTTACGGTTCGGTCGCGCTGATCGTGAAGATGGATGATGTCGGGCTGTATCTGACCAAGAACGCGCCGACGCCCGTTGGCCGCGGACTAGGGCGCGGGCTGGTCAAGTTCATGCCGGTGCTGATGAAGATCCTGTCGGTGGTCGGCACCGCCGCGATGCTGTGGGTCGGCGGCTCCATCATCATCCACGGGCTGGAGGTGCTGGGCTTTGTCTGGCTGGGGCACCACATCCATGACTGGGCCTATGCTGTCGGCCACGCGGTGCCTGAGGGCTGGACCGGATTTGCCGAATGGACCACCAAGGCGGCGATGGACGGGGTGTTTGGTGTGGCGCTGGGTCTGCTGCTGATCCCGCTGGCGACCAAGGTGATCGGGCCGGTTTTGGGAATGTTTGGAGGCGAGAAAGCAGGTCATTGAAACCGTCGAGGTTTCGCGAGGCGAATGTCTGCAGTGACCCCAAAGAGTCAAAAGATGCTGGTAGATTTTTCTTATGAAAAGGGCATGCATTAAATAATGCGCCGATTAGATTTTCTTTACACATCAACGGCCGGTACCGTAATAGCTATTATCGTTTTGGGAGTTTACCAACTTACACGAACTGGACTTCCGTCAGCAGACGTCATTGCAGCCACGCAAGCAGCTCATCCAATAATAAACGTCTCGGATTTCGCCCCAGGAGACGTCGAGGTTTTGATTCTTAACGATATTTTTGTTCTAGTCTGGCGCCGCAACGAAGCTGATAAGCGCTTAGCCGCGAGCCAGAACGATCCTTCAGAATGGAAACAAAAACATACAACAATCTACGGACAGCCCGGCCCTGTGTTCGCGGACGACGATAGCTTAACGATAGATGGTGAGTGGTTCATTGCCTTAGCAAGGCCAAGATCAGGGAGGAGAGTCGGAGCTGTCTCAATGAGCCGTGCAGGTGACTTTGGCGGTTTTTTTGAAAATCATTATAGCGCCCACTTTGACTTATCTGGGCGCTTCAGAAGAGGTTATGGATTTGACAATATGGTCGTTGTTTCAGGCGAACTGACTGAAGATCAAAGCGGAATACGACTTGATTTGAGTGGTGTTCCCAAACCTCCCAAGTAGCGATTTTCCGATCCAGTTGAAAATATCCAGTCGGCAAGCCGGAGCTTCACAAAAAACGGGCACCCAATAGGGTGCCCGTTTCTGATTTAGTAGTCTCTGGACTTAGCCCAGCAGCTCTTTGACCTTGGCTACCGTGCCCTCAGCCGTAATGCCGAAACGCTCGAACAGTTCGCCGGCCGGTGCAGACGCGCCGAAGCGGTCCATGCCGACGAAACCCGCCTTCTTCTCCTGGCCGCGTTCGCCCAGCAGCCAGCGGTCCCAGCCGCCGGCGCGCATCGCGGCCTCGATGCCGACGCGCACCGGGCCTGCGGGCAGGACCTTGCGGCGGTAGGCTTCGTCCTGCTGTGCAAACAGCTCCATGCAGGGCATGGAGACGACGCGGGTGCCGATGCCCTCGGCCTCCAGCTTGGCCTTGGCATCCATCGCGACAGAGACCTCGGAGCCGGTGGCGATCAGGATCACCTGGCGCTTGTTCTCGGCCTCGGCCAGCACATAGGCGCCTTTTTCAACCATGTTGGTCAGCTTGTGCTCGGTCCGCACGGTCGGCAGGTTCTGACGAGTCAGGGTCATCACCGACGGCGTGTCCTTGGTGGTCAGGGCAATTTCCCAGGCCTCGGCGGTTTCCACAGTGTCGGCAGGGCGGAACACATAGGTGTTCGGGGTCGCGCGGCAAATCGCCAGGTGTTCGACCGGCTGGTGGGTCGGGCCGTCTTCGCCGACGCCGATCGAGTCGTGGGTCATCACAAACACGGTCGGGATTTTCGACAGGGCGGCCAGGCGCATCGCCGGGCGGGCATAGTCGGTGAAACAGAAGAAGGTGCCGCCGTAAGCGCGCACGCCGCCGTGCAGCACCATGCCGTTCATCGCGGCAGCCATGCCGTGCTCGCGGATGCCCCAGTAGACATAGCGGCCCTTGCGGTTGTCGGTGTCAAAGGTGCCCAGATCGCCGGTCTTGGTGTTGTTGGACCCGGTGAGGTCAGCCGAGCCGCCCACGGTTTCCGGCATCAGGGGGTTGATGACGGCCAGCGCCATTTCCGAGGACTTGCGGGTCGCGACCTTGGGCTGCTCCTCGCTCACCTGTTTTTTCAGCGCCTTGATGGCAGCCGACAGTTTTTTCGGCGCGTCCAGGCTGTAGGCGCGGTTGAAACGGTCCTGCTTTTGCAACGACAATTCGGCAAAGCGGGCTTCCCAGGCTTCACGCTCGGACTTGCCGCGCGCACCGATCTCCTCCCACTGGGATTTGATGTCCGCCGGCACCTCAAAGGCGCCGCCGGTCCAGCCATAGGCGTCTTTGGCCGCCTGCAGCTGGTCTGCGTCGGTCAGCGCGCCGTGGCCCTTGGAAGTGTCCTGCGCGGCGTGGCCCAATGCGATGTGGGTCTTGCAGGCGATCATCGACGGTTTCTTGGACTTCTTGGCGGCTTCGATGGCCTCGTCGATGGCCTTGGGGTCGTGGCCGTCGATTTCCAGCACCTGCCAGCCCGACGCCTTGAAGCGCTGCACCTGGTTGGTGCGGTCCGAAAGCTCAACGGTACCGTCGATGGTGATGTTGTTGTTGTCCCAGAACACGATCAGCTTGCCCAGCTGGTGGCGGCCGGCAAGGCCGATGGCCTCTTGGCTGATGCCTTCCATCAGGCAGCCGTCGCCAGCGATCACATAGGTGTGGTGATCCACGACCTTACGCCCGTAGTGGGCGCGCTGCATTTCTTCGGCCATGGCAAAGCCGACGGCGTTCGAGATGCCCTGACCCAGCGGGCCGGTGGTGGTTTCAACCGCATCCAGCAGGAAGTTTTCCGGATGGCCCGCAGTCAGCGCGCCGGTCTGGCGGAAGTTCTTGATCTGATCCAGGGTGACCTGTTTGTCGCCCACAAGGTACAGCAGCGAATAGATCAGCATCGAGCCGTGGCCCGCCGACAGGATGAAGCGGTCACGGTCCGGCCAGGCCGGGTTGGATGCATCGAATTTGAGGTGCTTTTCAAACAGCACGGTGGCCACATCGGCCATGCCGATCGGCATACCGGTGTGGCCGGAATTGGCGGCGGCAACCGCGTCCAGAGCCAGCGCGCGGATGGCGGCGGCCTTGTTCCAATGGTCGGGATTGGCGGTGCGCAGGGCTGTCAGGTCCACTTGGATCGTCCTTTGGCGTTAACAGGCAATTGCTGCGCTCAATAACAGCGATGCCGCAAAGATCAAGCATGGTTGCGCCTATGTCTGCTATGTTGCGCGAAGTTGGCGCGGCAAGTGGTTGAAAGACAAGGGGGGGTGTTTTATCCCTGAAAGGGAAGAACTGGCCCATGTCGGCGGCAGATGCGCGATTCGCGCGGGCGCCGGAATGAATATGGCACTGATGTGGACGGGTGAGGGACAGGCATGAACCAGATTGAAGAATTGCAAGGCCGCATTCAGGCCGCGCTTGAGCGTATCGGCGCCGGCTCGGTTGCCCTGCAGGACGCGCGCGAAGCGGATAAGGTCAAGGCTGCAGAAGCTGCTGCAGAGGCTGCCAAAGCAGCGGAGGCGGCGGCAGCTGGCGCGGCAACAGCAGAGATTGAGCAGGCGCTGGAAGAAGAAAAGCTTGCCAATGCCCAGCTTGAAGAGCGGCTGAAGGTGTTGCGCACGCGTCTGCTGGAGGCCGAAAACCAGGCTCCCGCCGCAAATGAAGATGTGGCAGCGATGGAAGCCGAGCTGCAGCTGTTGCGCAACGAAGCCGGGGATCCGGCGGAAAAAGAAGCCCTGCGCGGCGAAGTTGCGCGTCTCAAAGGCGAGCTGGAGGCAGCAGCAAATACCGCCGCCAGCGACAAGGAAGCGTTGGAAGACCAACTGTCTGAAGCCCAGGCTGCCAATGACAGCCTGAAGGCCCAGCTGGAGGAAGCCTCGGCTTCTGCGGCAGCGCCAGCGGAAGCAGCCCCCGCCCAGGACATGAGCGCAGAGATCGAACACCAGAATGAAACCCTGCTGCGGCTTGATACCGAACTGCAGCAATTGCGCCAGGCCAATGAGGAGCTGCGTGCCTCCAACACCGCGCTGCGCGACGCAAATGCCCAAGGTCTGGGCGATGCCGGGCTGATCAACACGGCCATGGAAGCCGAGATCGAGGGATTGCGCGCAGCGCAAGCCAGTGACCAGGCCCAGGTCAACGCGGTGCTGGCCAAGCTGGAACCGCTGCTGGCCAATGCCCGCAACCTGCCGGAAGGGGAGGAAGTCTGATGCCCGAAGTGACCATAATGATCGGCGGCCGCGGCTTTGAGGTGTCCTG
Source organism: Leisingera sp. F5 (assembly GCF_001593695.1). NCBI lineage: Bacteria > Pseudomonadati > Pseudomonadota > Alphaproteobacteria > Rhodobacterales > Roseobacteraceae > Leisingera > Leisingera sp. F5. The sequence goes on from NZ_LUKH01000001.1 coordinate 62,622, forward strand.
CCAGGAGGGGGAGGAAAGCTATCTGCATTCCGCTGCCAAGATGCTGGACGACGAGGCGCAGGTGCTGTCGGACCAGATCGGCCGGATGCCCGAGGCCCGGATGCTGCTGATGGCCGGGCTGATGCTGGCTGACAAAACCGCGGCGGTCGAGGACCGGATCAAGGAAGTCGAGGCCGTTCTGGCTGAGCGTGATCAGGAGCTGGCGGATCTGCGGGCCATGCCTGCGCCGGAACCTGAACGGATCGAAGTCCCGATCGTGCCGCCGCAAGTCACTGAGAGCCTGGCCGAACTGGCCGCCCGGACCGAGGCGCTGGCCCAGGAAATCGAAGAAAAAGCCCAGCCGGCAGGTTGAGAATGGCCGGCGCCCGCGCAGGGCGGAAGAAAGCGGCAAAATATTGTTCGGTTTCCGGCCTTTGCCGGACCCGCCGGAAACACTGTTTTTCATGCAATCATGCCGCCCGGCGGTCGTCCGCGGCGGCCGTCTGCGATAGTTTCACCGCCAGGGAAGAAGTCCTGAAGCAGTGGAGCAGCACAGAATGTACGAAGCATTGATCCTGGGAGTCTTGTTGCTGGCCGGCGCCTCGGCAAGTGCTTATGACTTCGACTTGCCGCTGCCGGAAGAGGAGCTGCCGGACACCGAGCCGACGGAACATTCAGACCGCCTGCAGCTTGGCGAGGAGGCCGACAGCATTGATGCCGGCAGCGGCAATGATCAGGTGCGCGCCGGCGGCGGCGATGACACGGTTTCCGGCGGCCTGGGGCTGGACATCCTGCAAGGCGAGGGCGGCTCAGATCAGCTGTCTGGCGGTGAATTCCACGACATTCTGCTGGGCGGCGCGGGCGCGGATGTGCTGGACGGCGACGGCGGCAAGGATATCCTCTTCGGCGGCACCGGCGACGACACGCTGATAGGCGGGGACTGGGATGATGTTCTGGCAGGCGGCGAGGGCTCGGACGACTTGTCCGGCGGCCGCGGCAACGACAATCTCTTTGGCGTCAGTGTTGACCCGGAACCGGATGCCGGGACCCTGAAATCCTTGCGCGACGGCACCGAGCAGGCGGAGAATATTTTTGCCCTGTCGGCAGATGACGAAGCAGACACTTTGGACGGCGGCGAGGGCAATGATTTCCTGGCCTTGGGGGCTGGGGATACTGCCACTGGCGGCAGCGGCAAGGACGTGTTCGAGCTGCACCATGATCCCGATGCAACCGGCATTATCACAATCGAGGATTTTGAGGCCGGAACAGATGCTGTTCAGGTTGCAGGCGGGAATTCCGGCGGTTTCAGCGTTCAGCATGAGGAAGACAGCGGCGACGCACTTGTCTTGAAGGATGGAAAGCTGATTGCAAGGCTGTTGGAGGCCGGGGACAGTTTTGCTTTGGAAAACCTGGGCTTTTCGGGCAGTGCATCCGCAAATGCGGGGTGACCCAGTCTGAAACACCACCTGTTTCGTGCAAGCAATTGCGGGCCTGAAGTTCATTGTTGCTTTTTAGAGAACAAATCGTTTGCGGCAAGTTTTAGGCAAAATAACAACAAAATCTGGACCAATTTGAAGAATTCCCGTAGCTGAGTTGTGATGTATTTCAGCTTTCTACCTTTGGGGGATTAAATGATTGGCGCACTTGTTCTGAGCACATTGGCAGTTGCCGGCCTGGCAATCAGCTTTGATGACGGCGATGATAACGCGCCCGAGCCTGATCCCATTGATGAAAACCCTGAACCTGTACTGCCGGGGACCCTGCCTACGGACGGGCCGGATGATCTGATCCTGGGCGATGAAGACGATGTTCTGGACGCAGGAACCGGGGCCGACCGGGTGCAATCCGGCGGCGGCAATGATCAGATCTCTGGCGGCGAGGGCAAAGACACCATCCTTGCAGGCGACGGCAGCGACACCGTGTCCGGCGGTGCGTTTCATGATCTGATTTACGGTGGCAACGGCAATGACCTCCTGTCCGGCGACGGCGGCCTCGACACGATTTTCGGTGAAGGCGGTAACGATACGCTGGACGGCGGCGACTGGAACGACTCGCTGGTTGGCGGCCTGGGCTATGACAGCCTGACAGGCGGCATCGGAAACGACGTGCTGATTGCCGGCGCCGGAAAAGACGTGGCCTATGGCGGCGAAGGCAATGACACTATCTCCGGCGGCGAGTTTCACGACATCGCCTATGGCGGCGCCGGAAACGACTCACTGGCAGGCGATGGCGGCATTGACGTTCTGTTCGGGGAAGACGGGGACGATACGCTGGACGGCGGTGCCTGGGATGACGACCTGATCGGCGGCAATGGCGCGGATGTTTTGAACGGCGGCGCCGGCAATGATGCCCTGAGCGGCGTGAACCTGACGCGGGATCTGACGCCGGAAGAGATTGCCAGCCTGCGCGACCAGGAGGAAGGCTCAACGCTTGAGGGCGTCGGCTTCTCCACGGCGGATGACGGCGCCGATATGCTGGATGGCGGCGCGGGCAATGACTTCCTGCTGATGGGGGCCGGCGATACCGGAACCGGCGGCGAGGGTCAGGATGACTTCAGCCTGTACATGTCGCAGGACGCAACCGGTGTCATTACCATCACCGACTACACAGCCGGCGAAGACGTGGTTCAGCTGGTTTTTGACAATGGCAGCGAAACCGTGAATGCTGACGACTACAGCGTTGAAAACGATGCAGAAACCGGCGATGCGCTGATCCTGCAGCAGGGCGAGGTTGTGGCCCGGTTGCTGGGGGCGGGCGAAACCTTTACCACCGACGATCTGGTGCTGATCGACGCGGCCTGACCGCCGCAGCAACAAACCGAAAAAGGCCTGCCGCAAGAAATTGCGGCAGGCCTTTTTTTATCAAATCAGGCTTGGCTATTACGCCTTTGCCGACTTAACCGTTGGCTTCGCGGATCTTGTCGGCAGCATCCTTGTCAAAGGTAATGCCGTTCTGATCAAACATGCCATCCAGCTCGCCTGACAGGGTCATCTCGGTGATGATGTCGCAGCCGCCGACGAATTCGCCCTTGATGTAAAGCTGCGGGATCGTCGGCCAGTCGGAGTATTCCTTGATGCCGGAACGGATGTCTTCGTCCGCCAGCACGTTCACATCGGTGTAGTCCACGCCGATGTAGTTCAGAACGCCTGCCACACGCGAGGAGAAGCCGCATTGGGGCATTTCCTTGGTGCCTTTCATGAAGAGCACCACGTCGCTGGCTTTGACGGTTTCGTCGATGCGGGATTTTACGTCGGTCATTGGTTTATGTCCTTTTCGTCGTGCCGCCGTGGGTGGACTGGCAGAAAGTCGTTGAGCGCGAGATATGCCACAATGGGCAGCAATAAAAGGGCCGCAGCCGGAGAAACTTGATTTCCCGCAAACTCAAGCAGCCAATCCATGCCGTTACTCTGGCGCCTTGGTGGTCAGCGCCAGGGCGTGCAGCTCGCCGTCGGGGCCGTCCATCTTGCCTTTCAGCGCGGCGTAGACGGCGCGCTGCTGCTGGACGCGGTTCTTGCCGCGGAAGCTTTCGTCGACGACCATGGCGGACATATGCACGCCGTCGGTGCCGGCCACCTGGATTTCAGCGTCGGGGAAGCTCTCGCGCAGCAGTTCTTCGATTTCGTGGGCTTGCATGGGCATCCGGGGAAGTCCTTTGTCTTGTTTGGTAAAAATGTAGGTTGGCACCGGGGGCTGTGCAAGCGGGATTAACCGCCGTCCTGCGCAAAAGGGGCAAGGGTTTCGACAAATTCCGGCACCGCCGCCAGTGCGTCTTGCACGGCTTCCTCCTCAAAATCCCAGGTGGATGAAGGATCATCCGGGCAAAGCGCGGCAGTCAGGTCTGCGCAGCGGGTTTGCAGGTCCCGCGGCAAGGGCAGAGCGGCGGCCTCCTGAAGCACCAGAAGCGCTTCGTGGATGGGCCGCAGCACCCGCAGGGCATAGGTCATATGGGTCAGCAGGTCAGGATCATCGCGCCAGGTTTCGCCGTCGAACAGCACTTGCGTCACCCGCTGGCCAGCGCCGGCGCAGGAATAGGCCACGCAGCCGCCGAAACCGCAAGTTGCCAGATCGCCGTGGATGGAGCAGCGGAAATCCGGGGTGAGGTTGGGGCAGGGGGTGTCTGCCTGTTTCAGCAGGCCGAAATCCTCATGCGCCTCAAACGGATAGGCGGCACAGCACAGACCTGCGCAGCGGCTGCAATCTTCTGTCAGCTCAGGAAGGGTCATGGGCCGGTCCCCGTGTCAAAAGAAAGGGCGGGACAGCTGCGCTACCCCACCCTAAGTATCAGTCTGCTGCGGCGCCGGGTAAAAGGCGCCGCGTGTTTCTATCAGGCGACAGCAGCAGCAAAGCTGGAACGGAAGACGTCCTTCAGCTCGGCCAGCGGCGCCTCGGAACCACCGATTTTCACTGTGTCGCCACCGAATTTACCGACAGAGGTAATGGTCACGCCGGCCTGGCCGGCGGCCAGCATCAGCCCTTCGGCCTGGTCGAAATTGCAGGCAATCAGGTAGCGCGCCTGATCTTCGCCAAACACTGTCTGGGTGTCGCCCGCGTCGATCTGCACGCCAACGCCGGCCTCTTCGGCCATTTCAAACGCTGCCAGTGCCAGGCCGCCGTCGCCAAGGTCGGTGCAGGCCTTGATCAGCTCGCGGTTGGCGCGGATGAACTCGCCGTTGCGCTTTTCAGCTTCCAGATCAACCGCCGGCGCGTCGCCGTCTTCGCGGTTGAAGACTTCGGCCAGCAGGGCGGACTGGCCCAGATGGCCGATGGTTTCGCCCACCAGCAGGGCCACATGGCCGTCGCGGGCCTCGCCGATGATCGGCTCCTCGCCCGCGGCAATCAGGCCTACGGCGCCGATGGTCGGGGTGGGCAGGATGCCCTTGCCGTCGGTTTCATTATAGAGCGAGACGTTGCCGGAAACGATCGGCATGTCGAGCGCCGCAACCGCCTCGCCGATGCCTTTGATGGCGCCGACGAACTGGCCCATGATCTCGGGCTTTTCGGGGTTGCCAAAGTTCAGGTTGTCAGTTGTTGCCAAGGGCTTGGCGCCTACAGCTGTCAGGTTGCGATAGGCCTCGGCCACGGCCTGTTTGCCGCCCTCGAACGGGTTTGCCTTGACGTAGCGCGGGGTCACGTCGGAGGTGAAGGCCAGTTTCTTATCGGTGCCATGCACCCGGACAATGCCGGAACCCGCACCGGGCCGGCGGGCGGTGTCGCCCATCACGGTGGTGTCGTATTGCTCGTAAACCCACTGCTTGCCCGCGTAGTTCGGCGAGGTCAGCAGAGCCTTCAGGCCGTCAATCGGATCAATTGTGGGCACGTCGGCGTCGGTCAGCGGTTCAGCCGCCGGGGTCGGCACCCAGGGGCGGTCGTACTCCGGCGCGGTAGAGGCCAGTTTCGACAGCACCAGATCGGCCTTCACTTCACCGTTGTGCAGGATCAGGAAGCGGTCTTCGGCAATGGTCTCGCCGACGATAGCAAAATCCAGATCCCATTTTTCGAACACTGCGCGGGCGTCGGCTTCCAGCTCGGGCTTCAGCACCATCAGCATGCGTTCCTGAGATTCCGACAGCATCATCTCATAGGCTGTCATGTTCTCTTCGCGCTGCGGCACATCTTCGAGGTTCAGCTTGACGCCCAGCTTGCCCTTGTCGCCCATTTCCACGGCAGAACAGGTGAGGCCGGCAGCGCCCATGTCCTGGATCGAGATCACTGCGCCGGTCTGCATCAGCTCCAGCGTGGCTTCCATCAGGCGTTTTTCGGTGAAGGGATCGCCGACCTGAACGGTGGGGCGTTTTTCCTCGATGGTGTCGTCGAATTCCGCCGACGCCATGGTCGCGCCGCCAACACCGTCACGCCCCGTTTTGGCGCCGAGGTAAACCACTGGCATGCCAACGCCGGATGCGGCGGAGTAGAAAATGCTGTCGGTCTTGGCCAGACCCGCAGCAAAGGCGTTGACCAGGCAGTTGCCGTTATAGGCCGGGTGGAAGCGGACTTCACCGCCTGCGCACGGCACGCCAAAGCAGTTGCCATAACCGCCGATGCCTTCAACCACGCCGTTGACCAGCTGGCGGGTCTTGTGGTGGGACGGCTCGCCAAAGGACAGTGAGTTCATCGAGGCGATGGGCCGCGCGCCCATGGTAAAGACATCGCGCAAGATGCCGCCAACCCCGGTTGCCGCACCCTGATAGGGCTCGATGTAGGAGGGGTGGTTGTGGCTTTCCATCTTGAACACCACGGCGTCGCCGTCGCCGATATCCACGATGCCCGCGTTTTCGCCGGGTCCGCAGATCACCTGCGGGCCGTCGGTCGGCAGAGTGCGCAGCCATTTCTTGGAGGACTTGTAAGAGCAGTGCTCGTTCCACATCGCCGAGAAGATGCCCAGCTCGGTGAACGTCGGCTCGCGCCCGATGATTTCCAGGATCAGATCGTATTCGTCGGGCTTCAGCCCGTGATTGGCAATCAGTTCAGGCGTGATGGCGGGTTCCTGCATCCGTAAACGTCCCCAATGGCTGCGATTGCGCGCCTTTTAGGGCAAGGAAGGGCGCGGGGGAAGCGGAATCAGCCGGCTTCCGGCCAGATGCCGGCAGAGGCGTCTTTGCGCCGCAGCGGCTGATCCGCTGCACAGGGTTAAGCTTTAGTCTTTTCAAAGCGGTAGATTTACCGGCGCGCAGCCGGCCACACGCTGAAATTACAAGCATGGCGAAAGTCCCCTGCGGCTTGAAAAAGAAAAGAAAAGACTTTGTTTTTTCCGCCTTGCTACCCAAGTGCATGTCCTTCCCCGCCGGAAGGCCGCCGGAAGCTTTATGGATCAGGAGGCGCGGATCCAGGCTGCCTGATGTTCATTAGCCCTTTGGGGTCAATGTGTTACGGCCAAAAAAAAGGCCGAGCACTAAGCTCGGCCGAAGTCCAACAGGGAGGTATGAAGGGGGGCGAAGCCGCCGCCTCCATGAGCTTCATTTAGGGCGCCGGGCCTGCCCCTTCAAGGGGATTAATGTCAAAGAAGGGTCAATGCTGGTATGCGGAAATTGCATGGCTTGCAGCGGCTGCACCGGTTCGAACAATTCAAAACCGGTCCAGCCGCTGCAATGCAGCGCGAATTCGGGCTGCTGAGGCGCCGGCGGGGTTCAGAGTTTACCCAGCTCTTTCATATGCTTCCGATGTGCCATGATTTCGGATTGCACAAAGTCGCGGAACGCGCCGACCCGCTGCGAATGGCGCAGTTCTTCGGGGTAGGCGAGGTAGACCGGCACGCTGTGCTGATCTTCTTCCGGCAGCACCTCGACCAATTGCGGGAATTCCTCGGTCACGTAATCCGGCAGAATGCCGACCCCCAGATTGTGCAGCACGCCCTGCAGCACGCCGAAATAGTTGTTGACGGTCAGCAGCGATCCCGGGTTATGGGCCATCAGCATTTTGCCAAGAACCGCGGCTGAGCCGACTTGGGCGGAGCGCTGGTTCTGGCAGATCAGCCGGTGCTGGGAAATGTCTTCAAAAGTTTCCAGGGTGCCGCGCTGTTCCAGGTAGGTGGGAGAGGCATAAAGACCCATCCGCACCGTCATCAGCCGCTTGCGCACCAGATCGGCCTGGCTGGGCTCCTTCATGCGGATGGCGACGTCAGCCTCGCGCATCGGCAGGTCCAGAACACGTTCCTCCAGCATCAGGTCGATTTTCAGATTGGGGTATTGTTCATACAGTTTGGTCAGACGGGGGGCGAGCCACAGGGTGCCGAACCCGACCGTGGTGGTGACGCGCAGTTCACCGAACACTTCTTCTTCGCTGTCGCGGATGCGGGCAGAGGCGGCCTCAAGCCGGGTGGACATGGATTGGGTGGCGTCAAACAGCAGTTCACCCTGTTCGGTGAGAATCAGTCCGCGCGCATGGCGGTGGAAAAGCGTCGCATTCAGGCTTTCCTCCAGCGCCCGAATCTGACGGCTGACCGCCGATTGCGACAGATTCAGCCTGTCCCCGGCATGGGTCAGGCTGCCCGCATCGGCCACCGCGTGAAATATTCTGAGCTTATCCCAATCCATATGCGTTACTTTCTGTGCGTTTGGGGCCGACTGTATGAAATCTTAGTTATGTATCAGTTTCCGTGACGCAAGCGAGCAAAAACGAAAAAAAAGCGGCTATTCAGGTCAGCAATTATGACCTATTCTTAGGGTCAGAAAGTGCAAGCTAATCCCGGTTGAGGAGGCCACGATGAGCACGCCCAAAATATCACTCAACGACAAGTACGACCTGACGAAATCACCGGTGCTGCTGAACGGCACCCAGGCGCTGGTGCGGCTGATGCTGATGCAAAAGCACCGCGACATGGCTGCAGGTCTCAATACCGCCGGACTTGTCACCGGCTACCGCGGTTCGCCCCTTGGGGCGGTTGATCTGCAGATGAGCAAAGCCGAGAAGCAATTGAAGGCGGCGGACGTCACCTTTCAGTACGGGTTGAACGAAGACCTGGCCGTGACCGCCCTGTGGGGCGCGCAGCAGGCCGAGGTGCGCGGCGAGGGCAAATACGACGGCGTTTTCGGCCTGTGGTACGGCAAGGGTCCCGGCGTTGACCGCTCGGGCGATGCGATCCGCCATGCCAATATGGCGGGTTCGTCAAAACACGGCGGCGTGCTGTTGGCGATGGGGGATGACCACACCGGCGAAAGCTCCACCGTGCTGCACCAGTCGGAATGGTCGCTGCTGGATTGCTATCTGCCGATCGTCAGCCCGGCGGGGGTGCAGGAAATCCTCGACTATGGCATCTATGGCTACGCGCTCAGCCGCTTTTCGGGCCTGTGGACCGGCCTCAAGACCATGAAAGACACGATCGAGGTCACCTCGGTTGTGGACGCCAGCCCGGACCGGATGCAGTTGGTCACACCGGAATTCGACATGCCGGCCGACGGGTTGAACATCCGCCTGGACGACGACCGCTTCCGCCAGGAAGACCGGATCATTGATTACAAGCGTTTTGCGGCCGAGGCGTTTTCCCACGCCAACAAGATGGACAAGCGCATGTGGGGCAAGCCCGGCGCCAAGATCGGGTTTGTGGCGGCAGGCAAGAACTGGCTTGACCTGGTGCACGCGCTGAAGCTGCTGAACATTGACGAAAACATGGCCGAACGGCTGGGGCTGACCACCTATAAGGTGGGCCAGACCTGGCCGATGGACATGAAGGGTTTCCACGATTGGGCCGAAGGGCTGGATCTGATCGTTGTGGTAGAGGAAAAGCGCAAACTGATCGAGATCCAGATCAAGGAAGCGATCTTTGACGACCGCCAGGGCCGCCGGGTTTACGGCTGGTACAAGGGGGGGGCGGGCAGCATGCACCGCGAGGAGCTGTTCCCGACCCGCTACGCGTTGGATCCGATCATGATCGCCGAGAAACTGGGCGGTATCCTGATCGAAGAGGGCCGCGAAACCGAAGCAATCAAAGCAGGCCTTGAAGGCCTGGCAGAGGCGCGCCGCGCCGACAACGCCGAGGAAATCGCCACCCGGCTGCCTTACTTCTGTTCGGGCTGCCCGCACAACACCTCGACGCGGCTGCCGGAGGGATCCCGTGCCTATGCCGGCATCGGCTGCCACTTCATGGTGCAATGGATGGACCGCGAGACCACCGGCTTCACCCATATGGGCGGCGAAGGCGTGAACTGGGTGGGCGAGGCGCCGTTCTCAAACCGCAAACATGTGTTCCAGAACCTGGGCGATGGCACCTATAATCACTCCGGTGTGCAGGCAATCCGCGCCGCGTTGGCCGAAGGCACCAACATTACCTACAAGATCCTCTACAATGACGCGGTGGCGATGACCGGCGGCCAACAGGCAGAAGGCGGCCTGACTGCCCAGCAGATCGCGCATGAGCTGACCGCAATGGGCGTCAAGACCATGGCGGTGGTCTATGACGAAAAGGAAGACGTCGACGCCAAGCTGTTCCCAGCAGGCATGCGGATGCATGAACGCGCCGAGATGATGAAGATCCAGCGCGAATTCGAGCAGGTCGAGGGCGTTTCCGCCATCATCTACATCCAGACCTGTGCCGCCGAAAAACGCCGCCGCCGCAAGAAGGGCCAGTTCCCGGACCCGGACCAGCGGGTGTTTATCAACACCGACGTCTGCGAAGGCTGCGGCGATTGCGGGGTGCAGTCGAACTGTGTGTCCATCGTGCCCAAAGACACCGAACTGGGCCGCAAGCGCGCGATTGACCAGTCCTCCTGCAACAAGGATTTCTCCTGCGTCAACGGCTTCTGCCCGTCGTTTGTGACGGTGGAAGGCGCCAAGATCCGCAAGGAGGCGACAGCCGACATCGACCTGCCGCATCTGCCGATGCCGCAGCTGCCGGAGATTGACGGCACCCACAACGTGGTGATCACCGGCGTCGGCGGCACTGGCGTTGTGACCATCGGTGCGGTGCTGGCGCAGGCGGCGCAGATCGACGGCAAAGGCGCCGGGCTGATGGAAATGGCCGGCCTCGCCCAGAAAGGCGGCGCGGTGCATATCCACTGCCGGATTGCCAACACCCCCGAAGACATCTCGGCGATCCGCGTCGCCACCGGCGAGGCGCACGCGCTGATCGGCGGCGATTTGGTGGTCAGCGCCGGCTCCAAAACCCTGGGCCTCACGTCCACTGGCCAGACCGGCGCAGTGGTGAACAACCACGAAATCATCACTGGCGAGTTCACCAAAAACACCGAGTTCAAGGTGCCGACCGACCGCCTGGAAGTGGCGCTGCAGGCCCGCCTGCGCGACCGGGTGGATCTGTTCGATGCCTCTGATCTGGCCCGCGCCACGATGGGCGACTCGATCTTCTCGAATATGATGGTGTTCGGCGGTGCCTGGCAAAAGGGGCTGGTGCCTGTCAGCTTTGAGGCGATCAAGCAGGCGATCAAGATGAACGGCGCTGCTGTAGAGCGCAACCTGCGTGCCTTTGACATCGGCCGCTGGGCGGTGCTGCACCCGGAAGAGGCCGCCAAGCTGATCCAGCCTCAGGCCGGGAACAAGCCGAAAACGCTTGAAGAAAAAATCAACTTCCGCGCTGATCACCTGGTGGCTTATCAGGGCAAAGGGCTGGCCAGGCGCTACGCCAAGCTGCTGGAAAGCGTCAGCGATTCCGCGCTGAAAGAAGCGGTGGCAAAAGGCTATCACAAGCTGTTGTCCTACAAGGACGAATATGAAGTCGCCCGCCTGCTGCTGGACAGCCGCGCCAAGGCGGAAGCGGAGTTCGAGGGCGACCTCAAGCTGTCCTACCACCTGGCCCCGCCGATGCTGGGCGGTTCTGACCCGGACGGCCGCCCGAAAAAACGCAAGTTCGGCGCGGGCATGGAACGCGGTTTCCGCCTGCTGGCCAAGCTGAAGTCCCTGCGCGGCACCCCTCTGGACATCTTCGGCTACACCGCAGAACGCAAGATGGAGCGCGCGCTGATCAAGCAGTACGAGGCTGACATGAAAGAATGGCTGCCGAAAGCCAGCCCGGAGATCATGGAGCCTCTGCTGGCACTGGCCGAACTGCCGCTGCAGATCCGAGGCTTCGGCCCGGTGAAGATGGCGAACGAGCAAAAGGCCGCCAAACGCCGCGAGGAGCTTCTGACCGCCCTGCGCCAGGGCGGTGTACCGCTGAAACAGGCCGCAGAGTAACCAGGGCCGGGCGGGGCACTCCCGCCCGCTCCGGACCATCCAAAGGATGGCCCTTTCCGGTTGGGCCCGGCGCCGCGCTGACGCGCGGCGTTTGCCGTTCCGTTGCTTCTTTCTGGTCATAAATACCCCGGGGTCCGGGGCAGAGCCCCGGTCCTCCGCTGCCGCAGTCCGTCACACCTCTGTTACGCATCTGTTGCAGACTGCACTCCCGGCCTTATGCGGCCGCTGACACCAGACGGAGACTTCCCGCAGATGCAGGCGCAGCGCCATATTGCCCGTGATATTTCCTATGCCCATTCGGCCTCTACCCGCACAGGCCAGGCGCTGATCCGGCTGATGGAGAACTCCACCGGGCGCCTCAACCTGATCCGCCGCGCCGCAGGCTATGAGCAGGAGGTGGCCTCGGGCCGCAGTTTCTGGTCAGTGATGGCGGACCGTTACGGGCTGTCACTGGACATCGCGGGCGGGTCGCTCAGCAATATCCCGCAGGACCGGCCGGTGATCCTGATCGCCAACCACCCTTACGGCATCCTCGACGGGTTGATGATGGGCCATATCCTGGCGGAAACCCGCAGCGATTTCCGCATTCTGGCGCATCAGGTATTCCGCCGCGCCGAGGACCTGAACAAGGTGATCCTGCCGGTCGACTTCGCCGAGACCAAAGAGGCGATGAGGACCAACCTGGAAACCCGCAAGAAGGCGCTCAGCTATCTGGGGCAGGGCGGCGCCATCGGCATCTTCCCGGGCGGCACGGTGTCCACCGCAGCGCATCCCTTGGGCCACCCGATGGACCCGGGCTGGCGCGGCTTTACCGCCCGGATGATTGCCAAATCGGACGCCGTGGTAGTGCCGGTGTACTTTGACGGCCACACCTCGCGCCTGTTCCAGATCGCCAGCCACCTGCATGCCACCCTGCGCATGGGGCTGCTGATCAAGGAATTCCGCAAGCGCGTTGACACACCGGTCCGGGTGGTTCTCGGCGAGCCCATCGGCCGTGACGTTCTGGACCCTCTGGCCAAAGATACAAAAGCGCTTATGGATTTTCTGCGCAAAGCCACGTATGAGCTGTCTCCAGTACCGCTCAAATCCTTCGGTTACGGGTTTGAGTTCGAAGAGAAACACCGCGCATGAGAGAGCTTTATGGCTGTTGGCATCTTTGATTCAGGCCTGGGCGGGCTGACCGTCCTGGACGCGGCGCAAAAGCGCCTGCCGGATGTGGATTTCCTCTACTACGGCGATAACGACCGCGCGCCTTACGGCGTGCGCGATGCAGAGGACGTCTACCAGCTGACCAAATCCGCAGTGGAGGATATGTGGGACAAAGGCTGCGATCTGGTGATCCTCGCCTGCAACACCGCCTCGGCTGCTGCGCTGCGCCGGATGCAGGAGGGCGGGCTGCCCCAGGGCAAGCGGGTGCTGGGCGTCTTTGTGCCGCTGATCGAGGCGCTGACCGAACGCCAATGGGGCGACAACTCGCCGCCGCGTGAAGTCGCCACCAAGCATGTTGCGCTGTTCGCCACGCCTGCCACCGTCGCCAGCCGCGCCTTTCAGCGGGAACTGGCCTTTCGGGCTATCGGTGTGGACGTCGAGGCGCAGGCCTGCGGCGGCGTCGTGGATGCGATTGAGGACGGCGATCTGATTCTGGCGGAAGCGCTGGTGCGCAGCCATGTAGACGCCTTGAAGCGCAAGATGCCGCATCCGCAGGCGGCGATCCTCGGCTGCACCCATTACCCGCTGATGGAGCAGACGTTTCAGGCGGCACTGGGACCGGACGTCAAAGTGTTCAGCCAGGGCAACCTGGTGGCAGACAGCCTGGCCGACTACCTGACACGGCATCCCGGCATGCAGGGCAATGGTGCTGACGGCTATTTTACCACCGGCGACCCGGGCCGCGTCAGCGACCGGGCGACCCAGTTTCTCCGACGGGAAATCACCTTTCAGGCGGCGTGACCACGAACGCCCTGGAACCTTGTTCCAGGTCAAAGTGCGCAAGCGCAAATCCCCCTAATTCTCTCCGCAGATGGCTGCGGAACCGGCATATCATATCGAAAGACGAGGTCTGACATGACCCATAAAGTGGCTATTCTTGGCGCGTCCGGCTACACCGGCGCCGAACTGGTGCGGCTGATCGCCCAGCATCCGAACATCGAAATCGCGGCGCTCTCGGCTGATCGCAAGGCTGGCATGGCCATGGCCCAGGTCTTTCCGCACCTGCGCCATATGGAATTGCCGGTGCTGTGCAAAATCGATGAGATTGATTTCTCCGGCATTGACCTGTGCTTCTGCGCGTTGCCGCACAAGACCAGCCAGGAAGTGATTGCCGCACTGCCCAAGACCCTGAAGATCGTGGATCTGTCGGCGGACTTCCGGCTGCGCGACCCTGCGGCATATGAAAAATGGTACGGCAACCCGCACAGTGCCCTGGAACAGCAGGAAGAGGCGGTCTATGGCCTCACCGAATTCTACCGGGATGAGATCAAATCGGCACGTTTGGTGGCCGGCACCGGCTGTAACGCGGCGACCGGCCAGTTCGCCCTGCGGCCGCTGATCGCGGAGGGCGTGATCGATCTGGACGACATTATTCTGGACCTGAAATGCGCGGTTTCCGGCGCCGGCCGGTCGCTCAAGGAAAACCTGCTGCACGCAGAGCTGAGCGAAGGCTATCACGCCTATGCCATCGGCGGCACCCACCGGCACCTGGGCGAGTTCGACCAGGAGTTCAGCAAGATCGCAGGCCGCGCCGTAAAGGTGCAGTTCACCCCGCATCTGCTCCCCGCCAACCGCGGCATTCTGGCCACCGTCTATGTAAAGGGCGACGCGCGGACGATCCATGAGACCTTCGCCAAGGCTTACGCAGATGAGCCCTTTATCGAACTTCTGCCCTTTGGCGAGGCGCCCTCGACCCACCATGTGCGCGGCTCCAACTTCTGCCATATCGGCGTGGCGCAGGACCGGATCGAGGGCCGCGCCATTGTGATTGCAGCACTTGATAACCTGACAAAAGGTAGCAGCGGCCAGGCCTTGCAGAACGCAAACCTGATGTTAGGTGAGACTGAGACCGAAGGGCTGATGATGGCGCCGCTGTTCCCCTGATCCGGAGGGCGGCGAAATCAGGGGCCTTGAAATGAGGACACCATGAAGAACCTGAAGAAACAGCGCCGGATCCAAGTCATTGCCGTTGCCGCGGTGGCTTTGGTCGTTGCAACCGCCCTGATCGGCTATGCCATGCGCGACGGGATCAACTATTTCCGCTCGCCCAGCCAGGTGGCCGAGGCGCCGCCGAAACCGTCCGAAGTGTTCCGCATCGGCGGGCTGGTCGAAGAAGGAAGCCTGCTGCGCGGTCAGGGCGAAACCGTGCGCTTTGCCGTCACCGATGGCGGTGCCACGGTGCAGGTCGCCTTTACTGGTGTGCTGCCGGATCTGTTTGAGGAAAACCAGGGCATGGTCGGTACTGGCCGTTATGTGAACGGTGTCTTTGAAGCCTCTGAAATTCTGGCGAAACATGACGAAACCTATATGCCCAAGGAAGTCATGGATGCGTTGAAGGAGCAGGGGGTCTATCAGGAACCTGAAACCTGATTTTTCCCGGCTTTTTTGAGTATAGAAGGCCCCGCAGGACTGGCGTCCTGCGGGGCCTTTTTCGCTTCAGGGCTCCGGGAAACAGAACCTGGGTGTTGCGCGGGCAGCGTACGGTGGTCTCAGCAGATCTTAGCGCTTTCGGGGCAGCATACCTGCGTTGAAAGTGGTGAGGTGCTATGCAGAGTGTACAGGAAATCGCGACGGAAATTGTGGCGCGTGAAGGCGGATTTGTGAATGATCCGGATGATCCCGGCGGCGCCACCAAATACGGTGTGACTATCGGAACATTGCAGCGGCTGGGGCTGGATGCAACCGGCGACGGGAACGTGGACGCAAGGGATGTGAAGGCGCTGAGCCGCGCACAGGCCGTGGACATCTTCATCCGCCACTATTTCGACGCACCCCGTATCGCCAGCCTGCCGGTGTGCCTTCAGGCCACGGTCTTCGATATGTATGTGAACGCGGGCATCAACGCGGTGCGCATTCTTCAGCGCCTGCTGCGGGAGATGGGCTATGCCGTGACCGTGGACGGCGTTATCGGCCCGCAAACCGCATCGGCGGCAGAGCAGGCAGCCTTGGTTGACCCGGACGCCTTGCGCGACGCCTATGGCATCGCGAGGCGCAATTATTACTTCCGTCTCGCGGATCAGCGCCCCGCCAGCCGCAAATTCGCCCGCGCCCGCGACGGCACAAAAGGCGGCTGGATCCGGCGGGCCGAGGAATTCATCTCTGCCCAGTACCATCTGAGCCGCCAGGCGTTTCAGCAAAGGACCGCGGCATGGGGCTGATCGCAGATCTAATTGGCCTGATTTTCGGGCGCCACCGCAATGCTTTGCGGGAAACCGTTGAAGTCTTTCGCGAAAACGCCGAGGCCGGTGCAGTCCGGTCGCATGAAATGCAGACCGCCGCGCTGAGCCAGTTAGCCGCGGAATTCCAGTACGGCGGCAAAAGCCGGTTTGACCGTTTTATGGACGCGGTGAACCGGCTGCCGCGGCCGATGCTGGCGCTGGGAACCTTGGCGCTGCTGGTTTCGGCGCTCTCTGATCCCGTCTGGTTCGCCGCCCGGATGCAGGGACTCGCGCTGGTGCCGGAGCCGTTATGGTGGCTTTTGGGCGTCATTGTTTCCTTCTATTTCGGCGCCCGCCACCAAGTGAAATCGCAGGAGTTCCGGAAAGGGCTGGCCGCCAGCCTGGCACAAGTCCCGCAAGTGGCCGGTAACATTGCCGCGCTGGAGCGGTTGCGGGCAGACTCACCTGCCGCCGCCGTCGCCGGTACCAGCGCTGCCACCCGGATAGAACCCACAGCGAATGAGGATAATCCGGCTTTAAATGCCTGGAAATCCCGCAGAGGCTGATCACAATCTGCACACTGCGGCGGCGTGGCACGGCGAATGCCATTGGCGCCTCCGCCGGACAGGCGTATAGAAAAGCCAGCCTAACAGAGCATGCATGGACACATCGGCACATGATCACAGAACTCGGACATTTCGCCCTAATTCTCGCCTTCATGATCGCGATCGTGCAGGCCGTTATCCCCTTGATCGGCGCGCACAAACGCTGGCCCGGCTGGATGGCCGTGGCGGAACCGGCGGCACAGGCGCAGTTCCTGTTCACCGCCTTTGCGTTCGGGGCGCTGACCTGGGCATTCATCACCTCTGATTTCTCGCTCAAGCTGGTGACGCTGAACAGCCACTCGGCCAAGCCGATGCTCTACAAGATCTCCGGAACCTGGGGCAACCACGAAGGATCGATGCTGCTCTGGGTGCTGATCGTCGCTTTGTTCGGAGCGATGGCCTCGGTCTTTGGCGGCGGGTTGCCGCCAACGTTGAAGGCGCGCGTTCTGGCGGTGCAAGCGGCGATTGGCGTGGCGTTTTATGCTTTTATCCTGTTCACGTCGAACCCGTTCCTGCGCCTGACGGTGCCGCCGTTTGACGGCCAGGATTTGAACCCGCTGCTGCAGGACCCGGGCCTCGCCTTTCATCCGCCGTTCCTCTACCTCGGTTATGTGGGCCTCAGCATGGCGTTTTCCTTTGCCGTTGCCGCCCTGATCGAAGGCCGCATTGATGCCGCCTGGGGCCGGTGGGTGCGCCCCTGGACGCTGGCGGCCTGGATTTTCCTGACCATCGGTATCGGGCTGGGCTCCTGGTGGGCCTATTACGAGCTTGGCTGGGGCGGCTTCTGGTTCTGGGACCCGGTCGAGAACGCCTCCTTCATGCCCTGGCTCTTGGCGGCGGCGCTGCTGCATTCCGCCATCGTGGTGGAGAAACGCGAAGCGCTGAAAAGCTGGACCATCCTGCTCGCGATCCTGGCCTTTGGCTTCTCGCTGATCGGGACCTTTATCGTGCGCTCGGGCATCATCACCAGTGTTCATGCCTTTGCCAATGACCCCGAACGCGGCGTGTTCATCCTGTTCATTCTGGCGTTCTTCACCGGCGGCGCGCTGACACTGTTTGCCGCGCGTGCCCAGGCGATGGAGGCCAAAGGCGTCTTTGGCATGGTCAGCCGCGAAAGCGCGCTGGTGGCCAACAACATCCTGCTGGCGGTCAGCTGCTTTGTGGTCTTCTTCGGCACCGTCTGGCCGATCCTCGCCGAGATGCTGCTGGACCGCAAGCTGAGCGTCGGCCCGCCGTTTTTCAATTCGGCTTTCACCCCCTTTATGGTGGCGTTGGGTCTGATCATGCCGGTTGGCGCCATGCTGCCGTGGAAACGCGGCCGGATCGGGCGCACAGCCTGGCAGCTGCGCTATGTATTTGTGCTGGCGGTGTCTCTGGGCGTGCTGGCCTGGGCGATGCAGACAGGAAAGTCCGCGCTGGGGCCGGTGGGGCTTTTCCTCGGCTCCTGGATGGTGTTCGGCGCGCTGGCCGACCTGTGGCTGCGCAGCGGCAAATCGGGACGCCTGCAGCGGATGCTGCGGCTGCCGCGGGCCGATTGGGGCAAGGCCGTGGCCCATGGCGGGTTGGGCATCACCATCTTTGCTATCGCCGGCCTGACGGCCTGGGAGCAGGAGGATATCCGCGTGGCACGCATCAGCGAACCCTTCGACGTCGGTGCCTTTACGTTGGTGCTGACGGATGTCAGCCGGGAACAAGGACCCAATTACTTCACCACCAAAGGCAGGGTCGAGGTGACGCGCAACGGCCAGCCCGAGGCGGTGATGTTCCCGGAAAAACGCGACTATCCGGTGTCGCGGATGCCGACCACCGAAGCTGCGATTGACTACCGCCTGACCCGTGATCTCTACGTTGTGCTGGGCGACCAGCAGGCCGATGGCAGCTGGACCATGCGCACCTACATCAAACCCCTTGCCAACTGGATCTGGGGCGGCTCGATCCTGATGGCCCTTGGCGGGCTGCTGAGCCTCAGCGACCGGCGCTTCCGCGTCGCTGCAGGCGCGCGTAAATCACCCCAAGCAGGAGTGCCGGCAGAATGATGTTGCGAATACTGATCCTGGCCATGGCCGCGCTTCTGGCCGTCCCGGTGCTTGCTCCGGCGCCGGCCTTGGCGGTGGAGCCGGATGAGGTGCTGGCAGATCCCGCACTTGAAAGCCGCGCGCGGGAGCTGTCCAAGGACCTGCGCTGCCTGGTTTGCCGCAATGAGAGCATTGATGAGTCCAATGCCGAACTGGCCCGCGATCTGCGCGTCCTGGTGCGCGAGCGGCTGGTGGCGGGCGACAGCGACCGCGAGGCGATGGATTTTATCGTCGACCGTTATGGTGAGTATGTGCTGCTGCGCCCGACAACCGGCGGCGCCAACTGGCTGTTGTGGGCTGCTGGCCCGCTGATGCTGCTGGCCGCGCTTGTGATCGCTGCCTTCTATGTGCGGGGACGCGCCCGCGCACCCAAGGCCGCGGAGCAGGGGCTGAGCGCTGACGAGCAGGAGCGCCTGCGCAAAATCCTGAAGGATTGACGCCGGGTCCGGCTTTCCGGCGGGCGGGCTTTCCGTCACCATACCGGTAAACGGCCAGGCGGAAGCGTCTCTGGCTTCTGAACGCAAGCTTTGTGAGGCACTCTGATGGACTATAAGGAAATCCTGTTTTCTCTGCAGGACGGGCTGGCGGTTGTCACCCTGAACCGCGAAGCGCGGAAGAATGCGCTCAACAGCCGGATGCGGTCCGAGATCACCCATGCGATGCGCATGGCCTCTTCCGAGGCCCGCGCTGTGGTGCTGACCGGGGCTGGCGATGCGTTCTGCTCGGGCCAGGATCTGAGCGACGCGGGCAGCAATGGCGGCCAGCTGGATCTGGAGCGCACGCTGCGCGACGAATACCTGCCGATGCTGCAGGCGATTTATGATTGCCCGGTGCCGGTTGTGGCGGCCGTCAACGGTGCCGCTGCCGGAGCAGGGGCAAATCTGGCGCTGGCCGCCGATGTGGTGATCGCTGCCGAGAGCGCGTTTTTCATGCAGGCCTTCAGCAAGATCGGCCTGATCCCAGATGCCGGCGGCACCTGGTTCCTGCCGCGCCAGATCGGCCTGGCAAAATCGATGGGGGCAGCCCTGTTTGCCGACCGTGTCAGCGCCCGGCAGGCCTGCGACTGGGGCATGATCTGGGAAGCGGTGCCGGATGCGGATTTTGACGCCCATTGGCGCGCGCGCGCGGAGTATCTGGCCACCGGCCCCAGCAAGGCCTTTGCCGCCACAAAATCCGCCCTGCGTGAAAGCTTTGGCCGCACATTGGCAGAGCAGCTGTCGGAAGAGGCGCACCTGCAGGGCCAATGCGGCAAGACCCGTGATTTCCTGGAAGGCGTGACAGCTTTCATGGAAAAGCGCCCCGCGAAATTCGAGGGGCGCTGAGAGGCGGGCAGGGGCGACAGAACCTATAGGTCTTCAGATCTTCCTAAGTGACGGTTTGAACAAATACCGAATTGGCTGAAATTAGGCCTCCGGCGCCTTGAAGGCGGGCGAACACTTGGCCGTCCGCCAAAAGCAGGGCGTCCTGCTCATCGCCGGATTCTCCCTCGACCGTTTCGACGGAAATTTCAGGTTCAGGGCCTTCACCGTCATGATAATAGTAGATGCTGTCATGATCCCGGTCAAAATCAGTCAGGATAACGGGGTCGTCGCCGGCTTCGATCCAGTCGCCGAGTGACAGGTCATCGTAGCCTTCGCCCAAGGTTACAATATCCCCTCTTCCGGCGAGAACATTGTCCTCCCCGTAACCTGCAAGGATAACGTCAGGGGCATCGTCCGTGTCAATTTCAGTATCGTAACCCAATATGAGCGCTTCATCCGCGGTGTCTTCATTGGCAAGCCACTCTCTCGCGGTCGTAAGCACCTGCTCTGGCGAGAAAGCACTTGTTGAAGCAATTACGTCATTACCTGCATCACCGATCAGAGTATCGCTGCCTTCCCCATCAATAATGAAGTCGTGATCTGCTCCTCCCCGAAGGAAATCGTTGCCGTCTCCGCCGACAATCACGTCTGACCCCTCTTGACCGAAGAGCCGGTCATTTCCGCTATTTCCGGCCAGCACATCTGTGCCGCCCCCGGCAAAAATTATGTTGTCACCAGAACCGCCGGACAGATCATCGGGACCAGCCGTTGCATCTGCAGATGTATCAGATTGAGGCTCGGAATCATCGTCGTCGTCCAGAACAGCGACAGTTCCGACGGTCAGGGCAAGCCCCAGCAAAACCAAAAGTTCCATTCCAAGAATCCCGTTTTTTCTGGAAAACACCCAGACAAGATTTTCCTTGCGGGGTGACTCTGCCAGAAGGCGGCAGTAATGGACTTTTAACTAATTAGTTGAGAGGATTTAGTCAACATTTTCAGGGTATTGCGCAACGTAAGCGAAAAGTTGTCCGGAATCTCCAGCATTGTCGACACTCACGGGGCAATTCTCAGATTGGGGGGCGATGCCGGACCGGGACTAAACCTTCTTAGCGGCCAGCTCAGAAATAGCCCAGAAAAATACCATGCTGGACGGCGGCGCGGCTGACTGCTGCGATGCCGGGGTTTTCCAACCCCAGGAGTTTCCAGCATGGTCAAGAAAGCAACGCGGATTTCGCGGTTCGTCGCCGCCGTTGAGGACCGGCCCGCCTATGTCGGGCTGGACGTTCACGAGAAAACCTATTCGGTCGCTCTGTTCGAACCGGTAGACGGGGTGGTGGAGACCGACACCTGCCCGTCCGGTGAAGAGGCTCTGGCCGAACAGTTGACTGGTCTCAGATGCCAGATTGCACATGTGGTCTACGAGTCCGGGCCAACGGGGCTCGCTCTTGCCCGAGCTTTGGAACGAGCGGGCTTGGCGGTTTCGGTGATCGCCGCTTCGCGTATCCCGCGCGGCTATTCGGCGGCGGCCAAGTCTGACCAGCTCGACGCAGTGCGGCTGGCAAATTACTTCGCACGCGGTCTGCTCCGGCCCATCGCCATTCCCGCCATTGAACAGGAAGGCTATCGCGCTCTGGTCCGGCGGCGGAAGCGGATCGCGGAGAGCCGCGGCAAGATCAAACAGAAGATCAAGGGCTTCCTGCTCGCCTCGGGCATCGAGGAACCGGCCAGCCTGCAAAAGTGGTCTCTGGCCGCATCGGCGACCTGTCGGCGCTGTCGATCCCGCCGGAACACCGTATGGCGCTATGGTGCGCGAGTATCTGTTCCTGCTTGCCGAGGACAAACTGCTGAGGGCCGAGATCAGGGCTGCAACCATGCGGATGCACCCGGACCGGTTCAAGCGCCTGACGCCGGTCATCGGAGTGGGGGAGACGGCGGCTGCGCATTTTCTGGCTGAGCTGTTCTCACCCGAACGCGTCAACCGCCCGGAAGAAGTCACCTCATACCTTGGCCTTGCACCTGTTGTTAGCCAGAGCGGCAGCAGCCCGGTCCGGGCAAAGCTGCGCCCGGTCGGCCAGAAACGCCTGCGCGGCATCCTGGTCGAAGCCGCATGGCAATGGACCTGGCGCGACCCTGAGGCCAAGTCCATCTGCAACCACCATTTCGCGAAGCACGGGATCGGGCAAAAGGCTATTGCGGCGGTCGCCCGAAAGCTCGCGATCAAACTCTGGCGCATGACGGTGGAAATACCGCCGTTGCCAGCCGGGGGTGCCACGTGCGGGGCACGGTCGGGATAACCGACAGCAAAAAAAGGGCGGCACCCTCATCAACCGGCGCGTACCGAAAACGGTACTTGGTGATCCTGCATCCAGACAGGCACGAATAAGAAAAGGCTTACGCGAAGCCGGTGAACAGCTTTGGAATGGCCCCAAACCTGCTGCGAGAGTCGCGTGCGGGAAGGGGATTGCGTTCCAAATTCAGGATTTAGCATTCAGGGACAACCTTTTGCTGACAAACTCTACAAAAACACAATTAGTCCACCCCATAGACCTAACCCGTAGTCACTCGAACACCTATTATCACCGCCTCATCTGAGCGCGGCACTTTCACGTTACTCAATGCCGCCGTAGGGTGGCGCATAGTTTGGGCTCCTGCGGTTTAAGGAGCTCAAAATGGAAGAAACCTCACTCCCTTTGAACACCTCGTTCGGGTCCATCCGCGAGGCCGAATTGTCCGACGCTGAAGAAATTCTGCGCATGGTCGAGCGCATGGCTGCGCATCATGACGATACAAGCACTCTCCAAGCCGGCACTCTTGCCCGAGATGTTTTCTCTGACAACCCTTGGGTTCACCTCCTGGTCGCGGAGGCAGAATCTCGTTTGGCAGGCTACGCCGCTCTGTGTGGGCTAGCGCAACTCCAGTTTGGTGTCCGGGGCTTCGACGTGCATCACCTTTTTACGGAAGCCGGTTTTAGAAGGCGTGGCGCCGGAACAAACTTGGTGAGGGCCAGCATCCACAAATCAAAGTCACTTTCTTGCAAGTACCTGTCGGTTGGAACCCATCCCGACAACTTGGAAGCGCAGGCTTTTTACGCCTCACTTGGCTTCAAGCGCCGTGAGGCCTTCCCGCCTAGGTTCGTCATACGGCTTGAAGAATGAAAAATCTGTTGTGCTTCGTGGCTACCAGTTCAGTGTCTGCAATCGCATTGCGCGCGTGGCGCTGCACGAAAAGGGCATCCCGTATGAAACAGAGGAAATTGATCCTTTTGCCGCCGATATTCCTAAAGACTATTTGAAGCGACATCCGTTTCGTCGTGTGCCGGTATTGAGCCATGGCGAATTTGACGTCTACGAAACACCGGCAATCCTTCGCTACATCGACGCTGCTTTCGAGGGTCCGGACCTCATGCCGGTCGAGGCCGAAGCCCTCACTCGTGTGGCGCAGGTTGTTTCGATTGTGGACAGCTGCGGCTACCGTCCCATGGTCCGTTAGGTGTTCGCACATCGCGTATTCCGCCGGGCAGTTGGCGAAGAGAGCACTGAAGCCGGGATTGCGGCCGGTATCGAAGAATCGCTGCCAGTTCTAGGCGCACTAGACGCGTTAGCTTCAGAAGGCCATGTCCTCGATGGTCAGACTTTTACACTTGCTGATTGTCACTTCGCACCGATGGTTGCCTTTTTGTCCAAGCGCCTGACGGTGCAGCGGCTCTGAGCGAGTATTCAGCACTTGCCAAATGGTGGGCAAGCGCCGCACAGCGACGAAGCGTTATAGAAACTGATCCCGGACTTCCGTCTGGAAAAGATCTTCGAGGACGGATTGAGGACCAGCAGTATTAACCGCACCGCTTGACAGTCGTCCACATAAGAAAACGCCCCGCGGAATGCGGGGCGTTTTGACGTTCGTCGCAATTGGCGGTCAGCGCTTTTCGATGTCGATGTAGTCGCGCATGGTCTCGCCCAGATACAGCTGGCGCGGGCGGCCGATCTTGTTCTGCGGATCGGCGATCATCTCCTTCCACTGCGAGATCCAGCCGACGGTGCGCGACAGCGCAAAGATCGGCGTGAACATCGACGTCGGGAAGCCCATCGCCTCGAGAATGATGCCCGAGTAGAAATCGACGTTCGGGAACAGCTTCTTCTCGATGAAGTAGGGATCGTTCAGCGCGGTCTGCTCCAGTTCCTTGGCAACCTGCAGCAGCGGGTTGTCCTCGACGCCGAGCAGGTCCAGAACCTCGTCCGCGGATTGCTTCAGCACGGTCGCGCGCGGGTCGGTGTTCTTGTAGACGCGGTGGCCGAAACCCATCAGGCGGAACGGATCGTTCTTGTCCTTGGCGCGTGCGATATACTCGGGGATGCGGTCGACCGAGCCGATTTCCTTGAGCATTTCCAGGCAGGCCTGGTTGGCGCCGCCGTGGGCCGGACCCCAGAGGCAGGCAATGCCAGCTGCGATACAGGCAAACGGATTTGCACCGGAAGAGGACGCCAGACGCACGGTCGACGTCGAGGCGTTCTGCTCGTGATCCGCGTGCAGGGTGAGGATGCGGTCCATCGCCCGGCTCAGGATCGGGTTCACGTGGTATTCCTCAGCCGGAACCGAGAAGCACATGTGCAGGAAGTTGGCTGCGTAATCCAGATCGTTCTTCGGATACACAAACGGCTGGCCGATCGAGTATTTATAGGCCATCGCAGCGATAGTCGGCAGCTTGGCGATCAGGCGGACTGCCGCAACCTCGCGCTGCCACGGATCGGTGACGTCCAGCGAGTCATGGTAGAAGGCTGACATTGCGCCGACCACGCCAACCAGGGTTGCCATCGGGTGCGCATCGCGGCGGAAGCCGCGGAAGAAGTTGTGCATCTGCTCATGCACCATGGTGTGACGGGTCACACGGGTCTCGAAATCCTCCAGCTGTGTCACGGTCGGCAATTCGCCGTAAAGCAGCAGATAGCAAACCTCGAGGTAGTGCGATTTCGATGCCAGCTGGTCGATCGGGTAGCCGCGGTGCAGCAGTTCGCCCTTGTCGCCGTCAATATAGGTGATGGTGCTGTCGCAGCTGGCGGTCGAGGTGAAGCCCGGGTCATAGGTGAACACACCTGCCTTCGCGTAGAGCTTGCGGATGTCGAGAACATCGGGCCCGGCCGTCGGCGAGAAAATGGGCAGCTCGTAGGTTTCGCCATTCAGGCTGAGCGTGGCAGATTTCTGTGTCTCGGTCATGGGTGTCCCTTCCTGTTACAGGCACGAGAGCGGCCGTGCAGGCGTCTTCATGCGGGGCAGCGCCTGCGCGGAGTCGCGCAGGGGTTGTCGTATCAAAACAGGCTTACCCGGGAGTTAAGGACCGGACTCAGCCTGTTGCGTCTTTGAGCCGGGCGAGAGTTTCCTCGCGGCCCAGAATCAGCATCATGTCGAACACCGAAGGCGTTACCGCCCGGCCCGCCAGCGCCGCCCGCAAAGGGCCTGCCAGCTTGCCGAACTTGGTATCATGGGCTTCTGCAAATGCGTTCAGAAGCGCCTCCAGATCGTCACGGACCCAGCTAGCATTTTGCAGCTGCGGCGTCAATTCTTCCAGTATACCATCGGATACAGAAGATAGCGCCTTTTCAGCCTTCGCATCCCGGTCAATTGGCCGTGATGCAAGGATAAAATGCGCTTTTTCAAGCAGTTCAGGGAAGGTGCGTGCCCGGTCCTTGAGGCAATACATCGCAGCTTCCAGCCCCTGTGACTGCGCGTCAGTCAGGGCGGTTTCTCCGGCTGCGCCTAAGTAGCCGCTGATTTCTTGCCGCAGTGCGGCGTCGTCGCTAACGGCGATATGCTGACCGCTGAGATTCTCCAGCTTCTTGGTGTCGAACCGGGCCGGGCTTTTGCCGATACCGTCAAAGTTAAACCACGCCTTGGCCTGATCGTCCGTAAAAAATTCGTCATCGCCGTGCGACCAGCCCAAACGGGCCAGGTAATTGCGCATGCCGGCCGCCGGATAGCCCATCGCCTGGTATTCCTGCGCGCCCAAGGCACCATGGCGTTTGCTGAGCTTTTTACCGTCCGGCCCGTGGATAAGCGGGATATGGGCCCAGACCGGCACGTCCCAGCCCATCGCCTCATAGATCATCATCTGGCGGGCGGCGTTGTTCAGGTGGTCATCGCCGCGGATCACATGGGTGACGCCCATATCGTGATCGTCGACCACAACCGCCAGCATGTAAACCGGCGTACCGTCCGAGCGCAGCAGGATCATGTCATCAAGCTGATCATTCTTGATGGTGACGTCGCCCTGAACCTCATCTTTGATAACGGTAACGCCGCTTTGCGGCGCCTTAATGCGGATCACATAGGATGCATCCGGGTGGCTGGACGCATCGGCGTCGCGCCAGGGCGAGCGGTAGAGGGTGGACTTGCCATCGGCCTTGGCCTGATCACGGAAGGCGGCGATTTCGTCCTGGGTGGCAAAGCATTTATAGGCCTTGCCCTCGGCCAGCAGCTGCCTGGCCACCTCAGCGTGGCGGCCTGCACCCTCGAACTGGCTGATCGCCTCGCCGTCATGATCCAGGCCCAGCCAAGCCATGCCTTGCAGGATGGCGGCGGTCGCCTCAGGCGTGGAACGCTCGCGGTCGGTATCCTCGATCCGCAGCAGGAACTTGCCGCCGCGGCCGCGGGCATAAAGCCAGTTGAACAGCGCGGTGCGGGCGCCGCCGATGTGCAGAAAGCCGGTGGGAGAAGGCGCGAAACGGGTGACAACCGGTTGGGTCATGAGCAGGATTTACCTTTTGGAAACCATGTGAGGTTTAGAGTTTCAGCCTGTCTACCGGGCCAGAAGGCGGGGGGCAAGCATGCGGCTGAGCGCAACCATCGCAGACCTGCTGCAGGCGCAGCGGGGGAATCTGTTCCCCTGGACCCCGGTATTTCTCGGGGCTGGGATCGGAGCCTATTTTTCGTTGAAATCAGAGCCTGGCGCCGCCGTGTTTGCCGGGTTGGCGACCTGTGCGCTGCTGATGGCAGCCGGCGCTATGTCCCGGCGGCCGCTGGCATTTTTGCTGTGGGCGCCTGCGCTTGCAGCAGCGGGGCTTTGCCTGGCCGGGGCACGGGCGCACCGGGTGTCGGCTCCGGTTTTGGATTTCCGCTATTACGGGGCGGTGGAGGGACGTGTCGTGGCTGTTGACCGCTCGCCGACTGACGCCCTGCGGCTGACCCTGGATCAGCTGCGGCTGGACCGGGTGGTGGCGGAAAACACGCCGGCCCGTGTCCGCATTTCGCTGAAAGCGCAGGAACAGGTGCCGCCGCCGGGCGCCAGGGTCATGACCACCGCGCATTTGCTGCCGCCGCAGGGGCCTGCCGAACCAGGCGGGTTCGATTTCCGCCGCCACGCCTGGTTCAAGCAGTTGGGCGGGCTGGGATACACGAGGGTTCCGGTGCTGCTGGCAGAGGCACCTGACCAAAGCCTGCCAGTCGAACGCCTGCGCCGGAACGTGGCGCATGGCTTGCAAGACCGTATAGCAGGAGAGACTGGCGGGTTTGCAGCCGCAATCACCACCGGCGACCGCAGCGGCGTGGGGCAGCAAACGCTGACTGCCCTGCGGCAAAGCAACCTGGCGCATCTGCTGGCGATCTCCGGATTGCATATGGGACTGCTGACCGGATTTGTCTTTGCAGCGCTGAGAGTTGTGTTCAATCTGATACCTGTCCTGGCCCTGCGCTGGCCGGTTAAGAAACTGGCAGCACTTGCGGCACTGACTGCCGGCGCGGGGTATCTTGCCCTGTCAGGCGGCAATGTGGCGACAGAACGGGCCTTTGTCATGGTTGCGGTGATGTTTGGCGCTGTGCTGCTGAACCGGCGTGCGATAACCCTGCGCGCGGTGGCTGTTGCTGCTTGGATTGTGCTGCTGCGGCGGCCGGAAAGCCTGCTGAGTCCCGGTTTCCAGATGAGCTTTGCCGCGACGGCCGGGCTGGTTGCGGTCTTTGCTGCGCTCAGAGACAGGGAGGTGCCGCTGGGGCCGCGCTGGTTGCGGCCGGTTCTGGCGCTGGTGATTTCATCTGCGGTGGCCGGGGCGGCAACCGCGCCTTTTGCAGCGGCGCATTTTAACACAGTGCCGCACTATGGGCTGCTTGCGAACCTGCTGTCTGTGCCGGTCATGGGCTCGGTCGTCATTCCGGCTGCGGTTCTTGCGCTGTGCCTGGCGCCGTTTGGCCTGGAAGTGATCGGGTTGACGGTTATGCGATGGGGGCTGGACTGGATCCTGACAGTTGCGCAGGCTGTCTCAGAATTCGAGGGGGCGCTGTCGCATGTGCCGGCACCGGGCGCCTGGGTTCTGCCGCTGTTTGCTGCGGGCATGCTGTTTGCAGTGATCTGGCAAGGACGGCTGCGGCTGGCAGGGCTGCTGCCGGCAGCATGCGCGCTGTTGATGTGGGGCGCGGCAGAGCGCCCTGTTGTCCTGATTGCTGATTCCGGCGGGCTGGTTGGCGTGATGGCGCCGGAAGGCCGGGCCTTGTCCCGGGCCAAAGGGCAGGGGTTTACCGCGAAAATCTGGCTGGAGAACGATGGCGACCCGGCAGGACAGATCGCCGCCGCGGAGCGCTGGAGGGGTGAAACAGAGGCTTTGCCGATTTGGCAAGGGCCGGGATTCCGGCTGGTTCATGCGCCTGGGAAACGTAAGCTCGCGCAGGCAAGTACCTGTAAAAAGGGAGATATCATCGTTTCCACAGTCACGGCGCAAACGCCGGAAAACTGTCTGCTTCTGACACCGGCAGTGATGCGTCAAACGGGCAGCATCGCCGTGACCGCGACAGGCGGTTTGCGGACATCCCGCAGCGTTTCGGGACAGCGGTTGTGGACGGGGTGGAAACCGGAGGGAGCTGAAATCAACCGCCTCCGGAGAATTCTCGGTCAGGAAAACACTCAGTAAGTGCGGATCAACCCAACCAGTTGGCCTTGAATCTGCACCTGATCTTCGGGGTAGTGCCGGGTTTCATAAGCCGGGTTGGCGGCTTCCAGCGCGATCATGCTGCCCTGGCGCTGGTAGCGTTTCAGCGTGGCCTCGTGCCCTTCGACCAGTGCAACGACGATATCGCCGTTATCTGCGGTGCCGGTTTCACGGATCACCACGATGTCGCCGTCATTGATGCCGGCTTCAATCATCGAGTCGCCCTTTACCTCCAGCGCGAAATGCTGGCCGTTCGGCGCGATCATGCCGCCCGGAACCGCCACCTGATGCGACACCTGGCTGATCGCCTCAATCGGCACACCGGCGGCGATGCGGCCCATCACCGGCAGTTCAACTGCAGCCTGGCGCATTGGGTCTGCGGCGGCAGGTGCGGGCGGCGCGGATTGCGTTTGACCGCCGTCAATCACCTGTGGCGCAAAGCCTTGCGCGTCCGGCGCACCGCCCAGGCTGTCCGGCAGGCGGATAATCTCAATCGCGCGGGCGCGGTGCGGCAGGCGGCGGATGAAGCCGCGTTCTTCCAATGCCGTGATCAGCCGGTGGATGCCTGATTTCGATCGCAGGTCCAGTTCGACCTTCATTTCATCGAAACTGGGCGGCACGCCGTCACGCTGCAGACGTTTGTGAATGAATTCCAGCAGTTGCAGTTGCTTTTTTGTGAGCATCGCCGCTCCCTCCGCGCCTCGTGTTTTCTTTTGTTCTACGCATGTTCCCGTTTTGTGTCAATATCGCAGTCCCCGGCATGGCGTAAAAGAGAACGCGCCTGGGGCGCGTGCCTCCGGCGGGAGTATTTTTGCAAAGGTGAAGGGGGTTTAGATCGGCAAGTATTGCACAGTATCGCCTGCGCTGCGCGCGCCGTCCTTGGGGGGGCGGACCAGCAGGGCGTTGGCATCAGCTAAAATGGTGAGCAGTGAGCTGTCCTGATTGTCAAAGGCAGTCAGCAGGCCGTTTTGCACATTTGCGCGCATATAGTGCTCGCGCGGGCCATTGGCCGTCAGGGGGGCGCCAAGGGCGGCCGTCAGCAGCTGCTCCTGCGCCGGTGCAGGCAACCCGAGCATGGATTGCACCATAGGGGCCAGAAACACGTGGCCGCAGACCATGGCCGATACTGGGTTGCCGGGCAGGCCAACCATGGCAGCGCCATTCATCCGGCCGGCCATCAGCGGTTTGCCGGGGCGCATCGCAACCTTGTAGAAACTGCGTTCCATCCCAAGATCCTGCGCCACCTTGCCGACCAGATCGTGATCGCCGACGGAGGCGCCGCCGATGGTGACAACCAGATCAGCGCCCTCGGCCAGTTCAAAGGCTGTGCGCAGGGAGCTTTCGGTGTCACGGGCGATGGGCAGGATGCGGGCGTGGGCGCCAAGGTCTTCGAGCATGGCTTTGAGGCCGAAGGTGTTGGAGGCGATGATCTGGTCCGGTCCAGGCGTGCCGCCGGGCATCACCAGTTCATCGCCGGTGGAGATCAGGGCGATCTCCGGGCGGCGGGTGACGGGTATCGCGGGGATGTTCATTGCCGCCAGCAAGGCGATGTCAGCCGGTGTCAGGCGCTTGGGGGCCGTGACGGTCTGGCCATCGGTGAAATCGCCGCCGCGGGGGCGGATGTTGTGATTGCTGCCGGGCGCATCGGTGATTGTGATAAGGTCACCGTTTCGGGTCACATCCTCTTGAATAACAACGAAACTGGCGCCTTCCGGCACTGGTGCGCCGGTAAAGATGCGCACCGCCTGTCCCGCGCCCATGCGGCCCTGAAATGCGTGGCCTGCGGCGGCCTCGCCGATCACCTTGAACATGGCGTGCAGTTCGACCTCAGCGGCGTTTACAGCATAACCATCCATGGCCGAGGCTGAGAACGGCGGCTGGTCGCGGCGCGCTTGCAGGTCGGCTGCCAGCACCCGGCCTGCAGCCTGTGCCAGCGGCACCTGTTCGGTTTCCAGCTGTTGAACAAGCGCCAGAAGATGCGCGCGGGCTTCGCTGACCGGGATCATTTACGCCTCGTACCTGCCTGATTTTCCGCCATCTTTCAGCGTCACGCGGATGCCGCCGATCTGCATCGCTTTATCCACGGCCTTGGCCATATCATAAACAGTGAGCGCGGCGGTGGAGACGGCTGTAAGCGCTTCCATCTCAACCCCGGTCTGGCCGGTGGTCTTGACTGTCGCCTCGACCCGCACGCCGGGCAGGTCCGGATCCAGTGCCAGCTCCACCGCGACCTTGGTCACCGGCAGAGGATGGCAGAGCGGGATCAGATCGGGTGTCTTCTTGGCGCCCATGATTCCGGCCAGGCGGGCCACGGACAGGACATCACCCTTTTTGGCGCGGCCTTCAGAAATGATATCAAAGGTTTCCTGCGCCATGGTGATGTGGCCCTCGGCGGTGGCCACGCGCGCGGTCACTGCCTTGTCCGAGACGTCGACCATATGGGCGTCGCCCTTGGTGTCGAAATGGGTGAGGCTCATGGGTGCCCTCCTTACATCATGCCCGGCATCAGCGGGTTCGCAAGCAGCGCGCGGGTGGCACCGGCGACATCCTCCTGGCGCATCAGGCTTTCGCCGATCAGGAAGGTGCGAGCGCCATAGCGGGCCATATCGCTCAGATCCTCAGGTGTGAACAACCCGCTTTCGCAAACAATCGTGCGGTCGGCAGGCACCATACGCGACAGTTCGCGGGTGGTGTCCAGTGTGGTCTCAAACTTCTTGAGATTGCGGTTGTTGATGCCCATCAGCGGCGATTTCAGGTTGCAGGCGCGTTCCAGCTCCTCGGCGTCATGGACCTCCAGGAGCACATCCATGCCCCATTCAACGGCGCTTTCCTCCAGCTCCTGCGCCTGGGCGTCAGAAACGGATGCAAGAATGATCAGGATGCAATCGGCCCCCAGCGCACGGGCCTCGGCCACCTGATAGGTGTCGTACATGAAATCCTTGCGCAGCGCGGGCAGGGAGCAGGCGCCGCGGGCCTGGGTGAGGAAGTCCTTGGCACCCTGGAAGCTGGGGGTATCGGTCAGGACAGACAGGCAGGTGGCGCCGCCGTCCTCATAGGCCTTGGCCAGTTCCGCCGGTTCAAAATCAGGACGGATCAGGCCCTTTGAGGGGCTGGCCTTCTTGATCTCGGCAATCAGGCCGTAACCGCTGCGGTTGGCCTGCATCAGGCTTTCGGTGAAGCCGCGCACCGGGGAAGCTTCGCGCGCTTCGGCCTCGACTGCCTCCAGCGGTTTGGCGGCCTTGTCGGCGGCTACTTCTTCCAGTTTGTAGGCCTTGATCTTGTCGAGCACGTTTTCGGTCATACCAGTTCCACTCATGCCTGGGCCTCCGTTCCTGCGTTCCAGTCTATGGCAGTTTCACCGCGGGCGGCGAGCCAATTGTTTACTTGTGAAAAGGGCCGGGACCCGAAGAAGCCGCGCCGCGCCGACAGGGGCGAGGGATGGGCGGTCTTCAGGATCAGGTGATCGCCCGGTTTGATATGTTTTTCAAGCTTTTGCGCCGCATTTCCCCAGAGAATATATGCGGTGGGAGTTGCCGAGGCCAGTTCCAGCACCTGATGCACCAGGTGATGCCAGCCGAGGTGTTTATGGCCGTTTGCCTCGCCTGCGGGAACTGACAGTGCAGTGTTCAAAAGCAAAACGCCCTGGCGCGCCCAGCCGTGCAGATCCGCGTTTGGGCGGGTGATGCCAAGATCATCCTCCAGCTCCTTGTAAATATTGGACAAAGAGCGGGGCAGAGGGCGAACGTTCGGCTCAGCTGAGAAGGCAAGCCCGTGGGCGTGGCCTGGTGTGGGATAGGGATCCTGGCCCAGGATCACAACGCGGGTGTACTCTGGCTGGGTCAGCTCCAGCGCAGCGAACCGCTGGTGCGCGGGCGGCAGGATGTTCCTGGGATCCTTAGCAATTGCGGCTGAGATCCCGGGCCAATGGTCTGTAAAAAAAGGCAGGTTGGACCAGGCGCCCAGCCCTAAGGGTAAATCGGTCATGCGGCTGAGGTAATCCGCGCCAGTGCCTCGACCTTGGATTTGGCTGCGCCGCTGTCGATGGACTCGGCAGCACGCGCGACGCCTTCCTTGAGGTCGGCAGCCTTGCGGGCAACCACCAGAGCCGCCGATGCGTTCAGCAGAACCGCGTCGCGGTATGCCGAAGGCGTGCCCTGCAGCAGCACCCGGAAGGCCATCGCATTTTCTTCAGGGGTGCCGCCGACAATCTTGTCAAAGCCGTGCACCGGCAGGCCTGCGTCTTCGGGGTGGAGTTCGACATCGCGGATACTGCCGTCTTCCTCCAAAGCGGAGACCCAGCTGACACCGGTAATTGTCAGCTCGTCCGTGCCGTCAGAGCCATGCACCAGCCAGGCGCGTTCAGACCCGAGCGTCTTGAGCGTTTCGGCCATCGGGCGGATCATCTCGCGGCTGAAGGCGCCGGTGAGCTGGCGTTTGACGCCGGCCGGATTGGTAAGGGGTCCGAGGATGTTGAAGATGGTGCGGGTGCCAAGTTCGGACCGGGTTGGCATCACGTGGGCCACGGCAGGGTGGTGCATCGGTGCCATCATGAAACCGATACCGGCTTCATTGATCGCCTTTTCAACCACTTGCGGGCCAACCATCACGTTGATGCCCATCTGGGACTGCATGTCAGCAGTACCGGATTTGGAGCTGAGGTTTCGGTTGCCGTGTTTGGCAACCACCACTCCTGCGCCTGCGGCGACAAAGGCGGTCGCGGTGGAGATGTTGAGGGTGTTCTTGCCGTCACCGCCGGTGCCGACGATGTCCATTGCACCTGCGGGCGCCTTCACCGGGTTGCATTTGGACCGCATCACGGCGGCGGCGGCGGCGTATTCATCCACGCTTTCACCGCGGGTGCGCATGGCCATCAAGAGGCCGCCGATCTGGCTGGGTGTTGCCTCGCCCTCGAACAGCAGGGTGAAGGCGGTTTCAGCTTCTTCGCGGGTCAGGGACCGTTCCGCCGCAGCGCCGATCAACGGTTTCAGGCGGTCGCTCATGCGGGCACCTGCATCACGTCGAGAAAGTTTTTCAGCAGCGCGTGACCATGTTCCGAGGCGATGGATTCGGGGTGGAACTGCACGCCATGGATCGGCAGCTCCTTGTGCTGCAGGCCCATGATGGTGCCGTCTTCCAGCTCGGCCGTGATCTCCAGGCTGTCAGGGAAGCTTTCGCGTTCCACCACCAGGGAGTGGTAGCGGGTTGCGTCAAATGGTGTCGGCAAGCCTTTGAAAACACCGGTATCCTTGTGGTGCATTTTGCCCATCTTACCATGCACGATCTCGTGGCAGCGGATCACTTTGCCGCCAAAGGCCTGGCCTATCGTCTGATGGCCCAGGCAAACGCCCAGAAGCGGCGTCTTGGTTTCAGCCGCCGCTTCGGTCAGCGCCAGGCAAATGCCGGCCTGATCCGGGTCGCAGGGGCCGGGCGACAGCAGGATGCCCGAGGGCTTCATCGCCATGGCTTCCTGCACGTTGATGGCGTCGTTGCGGCGCACTTCCATTTCCGCGCCCAGCTCACCCAGATAATGGACGAGGTTGTAGGTAAAGGAATCGTAGTTGTCGATCAGCAGCAGCATCGTAGCGGGCTCTTTTAAGGGTGGCGGGCGAGGTGCGCGCCGCAGTATAGTGGTCGCAACATACATGTTCAGGGATACGGGGCAGCGTCAAGGGCAGGATAAGCGATTGCCAGGGTGAACAGAAACAGGGTTCGCTCAGGCACGCTGGAACGGCGCGGTACCGAAAAACGGATTGAGAGGCAAAACAGGCATGCGTGGATTTCTGGGCGGCGTGAGTGTCGGGGCATTGCTGGCCGCGGGCGGGCTGGGGATGCTGTCTTTGTCGGTGCCCTTGCCGGATACAGGGGCCGATACGGCAGCGGTGCCTGCGCCTGCCGCGCATGATCCTGGCGATGCGCCGCAGATGCCAAACGGCGGCACTGACGCCGCCGAGGCGCCCGGCAGCAGCCAGGGACGTGATGCGGATCTTGTTGAAGCACAGCCGGCCGCGCCGGCCGAAACCGATGGCGGCGATGACCTGAACGCGCTTTCCGGGGCGGATACCGCGCCGGCCGGTAAACCTGAGGTCGGGCAGGCAGCCGCGCTTCTGGCTTCCGGGGGCCCGGAAACACCGGCCGCGCCCGGTTTGACGAAGGGACCAGACGCACCTCAGCCGCAGGCCGTTCAGCCGTCCGTGCCGCAGGCCCCGGGCGCCGAGTCCGCCGTTATAGCTGCCACTGAGCCTGCACCGGAACCCGCGCCCGAGCCGCCCGCAGAAGCGCAAGAGGATGCGGCAGCCGCTGTGCAGCCTGAGGCTGAGGAGGAGCCGGCGCCTGCGGAAACGCCTGAAACTTCCGCCGTTCTGGCCCCGGATATCGGCAGTGCGCCGCAGGCAACCACGCTGCCGGTCATCGGTGCGGCGCCGGTTCTTCCAGAGGCTGGCGGCGACGGTGATGAGAGTATCTCTGACAGCGAAACAGGTCTGGAATCTGCGGTTGCAGGGCAAGAGGCTCTGGCGCCAGGCATCGGCACGCCGGTTGTTCCGCTGACCGACCGGGACAAGCCGCAGGAAGCCGGGTTTGCCGCTGCGGGGGTAGCGGACCAGCCGCCGTTTACGGCCCATGCCGAACCCTTTGACAATCCGGAAGACCGGCCGCTGATGTCGATTGTACTGATCGACGGCGAAGGGGCGGTCGGCGCCGAAGCGCTGGCGGAATTCCCTTATCCGTTGAGCTTTGCCATTGATCCGGAAGACCCGCAGGCTGCGTCCAAGATGGCCGCGCGCAGGGCGGCGGGGTTCGAAGTGCTGATGCTGGCGGATCTGCCGCGATCGGCCTCGCCGCAGGACGCGGAGACGGCGCTGGAGGTTTGGCGCGGCAAACTGCCGGAGGCCATGGCGATCCTTGAAGGCATCGAGACCGGGGTGCAGGGCAACCGGCCGCTGGCGGATCAGGTTGCAGCAGTTGCGGCCTCGGCGGGCTACGGGCTGGTGACCCAGAACAGCGGGCTGAACACGGTGCAGAAGCTGGCGCTGCGCGACGGCGTGCCGGCGGGCATTGTGTTCCGCGATTTTGACGGCGCCGGGCAGAACCCGCGGGCAATCCGGCGGTTTCTGGATCAGGCTGCGTTCCGGGCCGGGCAGGAAGGCGCGGTGATCATGCTGGGACGGTTGCGCCCGGATACGATTTCGGCGCTGCTGATCTGGGGCCTGCAGGACCGGGCCGCCCGGATTGCACTGGCGCCGGTCTCGGCCAGTTTGGAAGCAAACCTGCCGGCAAAGTGAAACGGCGCCCAAGGCGGGCGCCGCGCCTTCGGCGAGGGTATTTTGAACCAGAAAGAAGCCGCAGAGCAGCCCTGCGCTGCAAGTCCTAGCGGTTGCCGTTGCCGGTAAAACGGGCAGCGTCCGCTGCCGCGCGGCGGATGGCGTTGGATTTATGGACAGTCTCCATATATTCGGCTTCCGGATCGCTGTCATAGACCACGCCTCCGCCGGCCTGGATATAGAGGTTCTGATCCTTGACGATGGCAGTGCGCAGGGCGATGCACATATCCATGTCGCCACCCGCCGAGAAGTAGCCGACACCACCGCCATATACGCCGCGCTTTTCCGGCTCCAGCTCGTCGATGATCTCCATCGCGCGCACCTTGGGTGCGCCCGAGACGGTGCCCGCGGGCATGCCGGCAAAGAAGGCGTCCAGCGCGTCCTTGTCCTCAGCCAATTCGCCGACGACATTGGAGACGATATGCATCACATGGCTGTAGCGCTCGATGATGAATTTTTCCGTCGGGCGCACGGTGCCGATTTTGGCAACCCGGCCGGTGTCGTTGCGGCCCAGATCCAACAGCATCAGATGCTCGGCGAGTTCCTTTTTATCCGCTAGGAGGTCCGCTTCCAGTGCTTTGTCCTCTTCGGGCGTGGCGCCGCGGGGGCGGGTTCCGGCGATGGGGCGGATAGTAACCTCCTGCCCGAAGACGCGCACCAGGATTTCCGGGGAGGCGCCGACCACCTGAAAGCCGCCGAAGTTGAAGTAGAACATGAAGGGCGACGGGTTGGTGCGCCGCAGCGAGCGGTAAAGCGCAAACGGCGGCTGGCGGAATTCCTGGGTCCAGCGCTGTGCCGGCACCACCTGAAAAATGTCGCCTGCGCGGATGTAGTCCTTGGCCTTTTCCACCGCGGCCATATAGCCGTCTTTGGTGAAGTTCGACACCGGCGGCGCGACCTCATCCGCGTCGCCCAGATCACGGCTTTCGGCGGGCATGGCGCGTTCCAGATCGCGCACCGCGTCCATCACCCGCTCGGCGGCCTGGGCATAGGCGGCTTTGGCGGTCTGGCCGTCGCTGGACCAGACGGGCGACACCACAGTGACCTCGCCCTTGACCCCGTCCAGCACCGCAATCACCGAGGGGCGCAGCATCAGCGCGTCGGGCAGGCCGAGCGGATCAGGGTTCACATCGGGCAGGTGCTCCACCAGGCGGATCATGTCATAGCCGAGGTAGCCGAACAGGCCGGCTGCGGCCTGGGGCAGATCGTCGGGCAGATCAATCCTGGTTTCCGCAATCAGCGCCCGCAAATTGTCCATCGGGTTGCCGTCCTGCGGGGTGAAATCATCCGCATCGAACCGGGCGGATCGGTTCAAGGCCGACTGCTCCCCATGGCAGCGCCAGACCAGATCCGGCTTCATGCCGATGATCGAATAGCGCCCGCGCACCTCGCCGCCGGTGACGGACTCCAGCATGAAGGCGTCCTTTTGGGCGCCGGTCAGCTTGAGCATCAGCGAAACAGGCGTGTCGAGATCAGCGGCAAGGCGGGTATAGACGACCTGGTTCTCGCCTGCCTCATAAGCCTTGGAGAACGTGTCGAAATCGGGGGTCAGAGCCATTGGTGCTTGCCTTGATTAATGGAAGTTCGCCTGCGCTGCGTTCAGCGCCTGCTGGTCGACACGGGGTTCGGCGCGGGCCTGGACGTCCTGCACATAGGCCTGGAACACCTCCTGTGCCAGCGCCTGGTCCAACTGCGCCTGCAAAGCCTGAGCGAGAAGGTTCATGTCATCGCTTGCTTCCGGCGGCAGGATGCCGTCGAGGCGGACAACCACAGCCGACTCCGCATCCTGCACCAGACGGAAGTTTCCGGCCTCCATTTCAAAGACCTGGGTGACCAGATCTGCGGGCACTGTGTCGATGTATGCGGTGCGGGTCAGGCCGGCCTCGGTTTTGACCTCTGCATCTTCAGCAAAGCCGGCGCTCTCTGCTTGGGCCAGAAGCGCCTCGCCCTGCTCACGCAGCGCTGTGCTCAGGCGGTCGGCCTGCCAGGCGGCGAGGACCTTGTCGCGGGCATCTGCAAAGGGTTCCGGACGCTCGGGCAGAACCTCGTCCAGGCGCAGCGCAAACAGGCTGCCATCGTCCAGGAAGTCCACAGCCGGGAAGTCCTCGGCGGTGACGGCGGCAGCGGCGGTGCGGAAACCCTCATAAGCCGCGATGCCGTCGCTGGCATTGTCCGTCCAATGGATCTGAACCAGCTCCAGCCCGCTTTCTGTCGCCAGTTCTTCGAGCGTGGCGCCGCCGGCCAGCAGATCGTCGATGTCTTCGGCCTGGGCCTCTACCAACCGGCGGGTGCGGTCGGACGCCAGTTCTTCGCGCAGGTCCGGCATTGCCTGTTCAAAGGTGGTGATCTGCGCCTCCAGACGGCCGTTCACACGGTAGAGCGCCGGGCCGAGATCAGAAGGCAGGGGGCCGGCCACATCGCCGACCTGCGCCGCAAACACATCTGTGCCGGCAGCCCCCAGATCGCCCATGGTCACGTCGCCCATGTCAATGTCCTGCAGGGTCAGGCCGCGGGCATCGACCAGGCTTTCGAAAGTCGCACCGCCGGTTTCCAGCTGTGCCTTGGCGCTGGCAGCTGCATCGTCATCGGCAAACACCAGGCGTTCCACCAGCCGGCGCTCGGGCACTTGGTACTGGCTGGAGCGGTCATCGAACAGCCGGCGCAGGGCGGCCTCGTCGATCTCCACCTCATCCAGCAGCATCGAGGGGCGCAGCGCGGCGTAGGTGATCACCTTGGTTTCCGGCAGCATGAACTGGTCCTGCGCGGCGTCATAAAAGGCTTGCAGCTCGGCATCCGCAGGAACTTGGACTGTCAGCGCGATGTCAGCGGCGTTGATCTGCACATAAGAAAAGCTGCGGCGCGCGCCGATGAAGCCGGTCAGGGTTTCGGTCAGGATCCCAGGCATTTCAGTGCCGGACAGAACTGCGTTCTGGACGATGGTGCGGGCGGCCTCGCGGCGCAGGTCCTCTTCGAATTCTTTTTCCGACAGACCTGCGTTGCTGAGGGCAAAACTATAGGCTTCGCGGTCGAATGCGCCGTTCACGCCTTGAAAGGCATCGATCGAGCCCAGCTCTTCGATCAGGTTTTCGTCACCGATCGACAGGCCCAGGTCCTTGGCTTCGTGATCAAGGGCTGCCAGCGAGATCAGGCGGCCAAGGACCACCCGGTCAAGGCCAAAGGCGCTGAGCTGTGCCATCGAAACGGCCTGGCCGGTCTGCGCCTGCAGCGCACGCTGTTCCCGCTGCAATTCCCGCACATAGGTGCCGATGCTGACTTCCTCGTCGCCGACACGGGCAACCGAAGAGGCGGAGCTGGTGAAATTCACCGCGCCAAATCCGGCGAGGCCGACGATCAGCATCCCCATCAGGATCCAGATGAAGGTTTTGGATAGCTGTTTCATGCCTGCGGCCATGATGCCCTCTTTATTGTTCTGCCGTGCAAGGGGTCGCCTTGCGGCGGGAAATGCCGCTGACTGAATACGCGGCTGCCCGCAGAGGGGCAAGATGGTTGCGGATCAAACTGCTGGGTGATCAGGGATTAAAGGCCGCCAGCCGGTCAAACAGCACACCGATGCCTGACCGGTCCACATTGGCAAAGGCAATGCGGAACTGGCGCGCGCCGGCCGGATCATCTGCGGGCATGAACATAGAGCCCGGCAGCATCAGCACGGAGGCATCCGCCACCAGCCGTTTGGCGACGTCTTCCGACGGCAGGTCGAACGGGTGCTCGACATAGGCAAAGTAGGCGCCGCATCCGAGCAGCTTCCAGCCCTTGGCGGCCAGCACCGGAAACCCGTCTTCAATCGCGGCGCGGCGGTCGAGAATTTCCTGGCGCTCCCCGGCCAGCCAGCCCTGCAGGTTTTCAATTCCCCACAGGGCACCGGCCTGGCCCAGCTGCGAAGGGCAGATGGTGACCGCGTCCAGAAACTTCTCCATTTCGAACATCTTGTCCGGCGAAGCTGCAACAGCGCCGACCCGGTGGCCGGTTAGCCGGTAGGCTTTGGAGAAGGAATAGAGGTGGATCAGGGTCCGGTCCCAGTCTTCCAGCTGGAAAAGCCCATGCGGAGCGCCTTTGCGGCTGTCAAAATCGCGGTAGGTTTCGTCCACGATCAGGGCAATACCCCTGGCCCGGGCCAGATCAAAGAAGGCCTGCACCAGCCCGGAAGGGTACTCCACGCCGCAGGGATTGTTCGGGGTGACCAGCACGATGGCGCGGGTGCGGGGGCTGATCAGCGCCTCCGCAGCGGCCAGGTCCGGCAGCATGCCGTTGCCAACCGGCAGCGGCATGGCGGAGACGCCGGCCATGTCCAGCCACATCTTGTGATTGAAGTACCAAGGGACAGGGATAATCACCTCGTCGCCTTCGCTGCACAGCGCAGCAATCGCTGCAGCAAAGGCCTGATTGCAGCCAGACGTAATGCCAATCTGATCTGCTTGCACATCGGCGCCGTAATGACCCGAGATCTGACGGGCCAATGCCCGGCGCAGCGGATCACTGCCGAGGACAGGCCCGTAGAGATGCGCCTCGGCATCGTTCAGGGCAGCATCCGCGAGCGCCTGGCGCAGGCCTTGGGGCGGTGCTTCTGCCGGCGCGGCCTGGCTGACGTTCAGCAGCGGGCGCTCTGGCGGAAATTCAACCCCGGCCACCCAGCGGCGCGATTCGACGATGGGCGAGACAAAGGTGGCTTGGGTGCGGGAAAGGGGCATGAAAGGCTCCGGGCGCCGGAAAAAGGAAGATGGTCAGGCGCAGCGGGTTGCGCGCCGGACTATGTCTGGCACGGCGTTTCCGGCTTCTCAAGCGGTTATGCCTGACCGGAGCGGCGGGTGCTTCGGCCGGAGGTGCACAAACGGAAAAAGGCGCGCCTTGCAGCGCGCCCTTCAGGGGAATTCCATTCGCTGCGGCTCAGTCTTTGCCGCGGTAGGGCTCCACATATTGCAGCGCCATATCCCAGGGGAAGAAAATCCAGGTGTCCTGGCTGACTTCGGTGATGAAGGTGTCCACCATCGGCCGCCCCTTGGGCTTGGCATAGACGGTGGCAAAATGCGCCTTGGGGTACAGCTGGCGCACCAGATCCAGGGTTTTGCCGCTGTCCACCAGATCGTCGATGATCAGGATGCCTTCACCATCCCCCATCAGATCGGCATCGGGTGCCTTCAGCACTTCGGCTTCGCCTTGGGATTGATGGTGGTAGGACCGCACCGAAATGGTGTCGACGGTGCGGATGTCCAACTCGCGGCTGACAATCATCGCCGGCGCCATGCCGCCGCGGGTGATCGCCACCACAGCGCGCCAGGCGCCATTGTCAGGGCCTTGCCCGTCCAGCCGCCAGGCCAGGGCGCGGCTGTCGCGGTGGATCTGGTCCCAGCTGATGTGAAAGCCTTTTTCGTGCGGCAGTCGATCGGTCATGTTACTTGCTCCCCGCGCAATCGCGTCAGCTTGCTGAGGCCTGTCCAGCTGCCCAGGCCTCAATGCATTCAATTATTTAGAGATATCCGGCGCATCCACCGCCTTCATGCCCACCACGTGATAGCCGGCATCCACATGCAGGTTCTCTCCGGTCACACCCGAGCTGAGGTCGGACAGCAGATAAAGCGCTGATTTGCCGACATCATCAATGGTCACATTGCGGCGCAGCGGCGAATTGTATTCATTCCACTTCATAATGTAGCGGAAATCACCGATGCCGGAGGCGGCCAGGG
The DNA here is from genome assembly GCF_001593695.1 of Leisingera sp. F5. NCBI lineage: Bacteria > Pseudomonadati > Pseudomonadota > Alphaproteobacteria > Rhodobacterales > Roseobacteraceae > Leisingera > Leisingera sp. F5. Next base: position 104,489 of record NZ_LUKH01000001.1, read on the forward strand.
TCTTGATCGGGCCGGCCGAAATCGCGTTGACGCGGATGCCGTCCTTGCCCAGGTCTTCGGCCAGGTATTTGACCGAAGCCTCCAGCGCGGCCTTGGCAACACCCATCACATTATAGTGCGGCATCACTTGCTCGGCACCGTAGTAGGTCAGGGTCAGCAGCGAGCCGCCTTCGCTCATCATCTTCTCGGCGCGGTTTGCAACAGCCGTGAAAGAGAAGACCGAGATGTCCATGGTCATCTGGAAGTTGCTGCGGCTGGTGTCGACATAGCGGCCGCGCAGTTCGTTCTTGTCGGAAAAGCCGATGGCGTGGACAACAAAGTCCAGCTTGCCCCATTTGGCTTCCAGCCCGGCGAACAGAGCATCAATCGAAGCCTCGTCCGAGACGTCGCAAGGCAGCACGATATCGCTGCCCAGCTGCGCCGCCAGCGGGTCGACCCGCTTTTTCAGTGCGTCGCCCTGATAAGAAAAGGCAAGCTCGGCGCCGGCATCGGCGCAGGCCTTGGCAATCCCCCAAGCGATGGATTTGTCATTGGCCAGGCCCATGATAAGGCCGCGCTTGCCGGCCATCAGGTGATTAGACATGCAGGTTCTCCGCCTGTGATCTGTGAATTACGCGGTGTTTAGTATGCCGCGCGTGCCGCTTCAAGGGTGCACGCCCTTGTCGCAGGGCAGGAAGCTGCATAGGTTGCATCGAAATCCGCAAAGAGGTGCCCGATGACCGACCGTACAGGTATATTTGCAGGTGACGATCCGTTTGCCATCGCCCGGTCCTGGCTGGGAGAGGCGGAACAGGCCGAACCCAACGATCCCAACGCCATTGCCCTGGCCACGGTGGATGAGACAGGAATGCCCAACAGCCGCATGGTTCTGCTCAAGGAAATCGAAGACGGCGCCTTTGTGTTCTACACCAATTACGAGAGCGCCAAAGCGCAGGAGCTGGATCAAGCCGGCAAGGCGGCCTTTGTCGTGCATTGGAAGTCGCTGCGCCGCCAGATCCGGGTGCGCGGCACGATCACACGCGAAGACGGGCCGCAGGCGGATGAATACTACAAGTCCCGTTCGCTCAAGAGCCGGCTGGGGGCCTGGGCCTCGAAGCAATCACAGCCGCTGGACAGCCGCGGCACGCTGATGGCCGAGGTGGCGAAGGTAACAGCCATGAAGGGTCCGAACCCGGACCGCCCGCCGTTCTGGGGCGGTTTCCGCCTGGTGCCGGTTGAAATAGAATTTTGGGCAGATGGCGCATTCCGGCTGCATGACAGGTTTCGCTGGCGCCGCATGAATGCAACTGCGGAATGGGAAATTCTGCGGCTCAATCCTTAAGTGGAAAAGGCAATGGCTTACCTAGGGTCAATAGCAGTTTCGTGACAATTTCAAGTCTTTTTAGCTTGAAATCCAAGGTCAGAATCGCGCATCAGGGCACCATCAAAATAAAAAAAACGCGGTAGGGAAAAGTACGTGGCAGAAGATCTCAGCAGCTTGCAGCAAATTCAGGGGCTGGTGAAGTGGTTTGATCCAGCCAAAGGGTACGGATTTGTCGTATCTGACGAGGGCGGCGCGGATATTCTGCTCCATGTGAATGTATTGCGTAATTTCGGCCAAAGCTCTGTCGCGGACGGCGCCAGGATCGAGATCGTCACCCACCAGACCGGCCGTGGTGTTCAAGCAGTTGAAGTGATCTCCATTCAGCCGCCCGAACGTGATGATACCCCGGTGCTGAGCGATTTCGCCGAATTGGATATGACCAGCCTGCAGAACGAACCGCTGGAGCCTGCCCGGGTCAAATGGTTCGACAAGGGCAAGGGGTTCGGCTTTGCCAATGTCTTTGGCCGCGGCGAGGATGTTTTCCTGCATGTCGAAGTGTTGCGGCAGTCCGGGCTGGCGGATCTGCAGCCCGGGGAAGCTTTGGCAATGCGGGTGATCGACGGCAAACGCGGCCGAATGGCGGTTGAAGTGCTGGCCTGGGAGGCTGCAATGCTCCCTGGCGACGAGGACTAAGGTCTTGATGCGGCGCCTGCTTCAATGGAGCTTGGGCGCCTGCATGACCCTTGCCGCAGGCACCGCCCTGGCGTCTGATTGCCAGCTTGCACAGGCCGATCTGCGTGGGGACTGGGGGCAGGCGGGGTTCACCGTTGAAATTGCCGATACAGAGGCGGAACGCGCCCAAGGGCTGATGTTCCGCAAAGACCTGCCGCGCGGCGCAGGGATGCTGTTTGTGTATGACAGCCCGCAGCCTGCGGCGTTCTGGATGAAGAACACGCTGATCCCGCTTGATATCATTTTCCTGAATGAACACGGTCTGGTGACCTCGGTTCACGCGAACGCCGTGCCTGGTGACCTGACTCCGATTCCGGGCGGTGACGCTGTCTTTGCGGTGCTGGAAATCAATGGCGGGCTTGCCCGCAAATACGGTATCGCGGCAGGCTCGCAGATGCGCCATGAAATTTTTTCCCGCAGCGGCGCAGTTTGGCCCTGTTAGGGGTTTCCAAATCAGTTCGGCAGAGATAGGAAGGCGCACGGTCCGGGGCGTGGCGCAGTCTGGTAGCGCACCTGTTTTGGGTACAGGGGGTCGTGAGTTCGAATCTCGCCGCCCCGACCACACTTCTTCAATAAGTTGCAGCGAATCTTTGCCGGTATCAGCCGGAGCAGAGATTCGTTTCCCGCATTTGATGAGCTGAAGCTGCTCTGTTCAATCGACGGTGTTAATACTTCTTTAACGCACTGTTAAGGCACCCTTAACCAATTGCCGCCGAGCCGCATCAGAAGGTTAACCGGAGACTGGCTGTCCGAAGGTCTGCGGCACGGGACCGCAAGAAAATCGCTTCTAAGATGTGCGCCCTGTTTTCAGCCAGTGCAGCTGCATGGTTTTACACATTCATCACTTCCGGCCGGTACGGCCGCTTTCGTTCTGCAAGGCAGCAAGTCACTCAGCGGCCAAAGGAAATCCGAACAGGCGGCGGTGCAGACCGAAGGCGTTGAACGGGGCAGGGCCTGTGGATGAATCAATGACCTGCCGCAGACCCTTCAATCCGCTGAAACCGTCAACAGCAAAGATAGTTGCCAAAGTGTAAATTTTGCGTTGACCCTTAGTGTCCGAATACGCCAAATTGTGGACACCGGTTGAGACGGCACTAGATCTGGTGGGTAACAGAGCCGAAGCAACAACGCTGAAAACAGCAAACAGTCCTGTGAGAATGGCCGGCGAGGGCCGCAAGCGCGCTATATGCGGCGTGCGCCGGGTGTTTGTGTGTTCCGTGACCGGATCTGACTGGCGCTTGGGGGCGCCGCGACAAATAGACGACGAATGCTTGAAAAGGGGCTGAGCATGAAGATCGAACGGAAGTTCACAAAACCCGGACAGGATGCCTATGCTGATCTGGCCTTTATCTCGGCCACATCGGAGATCCGCAATCCGGACGGGACCATTGTTTTCCGGCTCGACAACATCGAAATTCCAGCATCCTGGAGCCAGGTCGCCAGCGATGTCATTGCGCAGAAGTATTTCCGCAAGGCCGGGGTGCCGTCGCGGCTGAAAAAAGTCCGTGAAAAAGGCGTTCCCGAGTTCCTGTGGCGCTCGGTCCCCGCTGACGGCGCCGTGCTGGGCGGCGAAGTCTCCTCTAAGCAGGTGTTCGACCGTCTGGCCGGCGCTTGGGCCTATTGGGGCTGGAAGGGCGGCTATTTCTCCTCCGAGGAGGACGCCCGTGCCTATTACGACGAGATGCGTTACATGCTGGCAACCCAGCGCTCGGCCCCCAATTCGCCCCAGTGGTTCAACACCGGTCTGCATTGGGCCTATGGCATCGACGGCCCGGCCCAGGGCCACCACTATGTCGACTACAAGACCGGCAAGCTGACCAAGTCCGACAGCGCCTATGAGCACCCCCAGCCGCATGCCTGCTTCATCCAGTCGGTCTCGGATGATCTGGTCAAAGACGGCGGCATCATGGATCTGTGGGTGCGTGAAGCGCGGCTGTTCAAATACGGCTCCGGCACCGGCACCAACTTCAGCCATCTGCGTGCCGAGGGCGAGCCGCTGTCAGGCGGCGGCAAGTCTTCCGGACTGATGGGCTTCCTCAAAATCGGCGACCGTGCAGCGGGCGCCATCAAATCAGGCGGCACAACCCGTCGGGCAGCTAAAATGGTGATCGTGGACGCCGATCACCCTGATATCGAACAGTTCATCGAGTGGAAGGTTCTGGAGGAGCAGAAGGTTGCCTCCATCGTTGCCGGGTCCAAGATGCACGAGAAGATGCTGAACGGCATTTTCGAGGCCATACGCAGCTGGGACGGCGCGGAGGCGGATGCCTATGATCCGGCGGTCAACACCAGGCTGAAAGGCGCGATCCGCGAAGCCAAGAAGGTGGCGATCCCGGAAACCTACGTCAAACGGGTGCTGGATTACGCCAAACAGGGCCATACGTCGATCGAGTTCCCGACCTATGACACCGACTGGGACTCCGAGGCCTACAGCTCTGTCTCGGGGCAGAACTCCAACAACTCGATCCGGGTCACCAACGCCTTCCTGCACGCGGTGGAAAAAGACGCCGATTGGCAGCTGTTGAACCGCACAGACGGCAAGATTGCCAAGGTGGTCAAGGCCCGCGACCTGTGGGAGAAGGTCGGCCACGCGGCCTGGGCCTGCGCCGATCCGGGAATCCAGTTCCACGACACCGTCAATGAGTGGCACACCTGCCCGGAAGACGGTGAGATTCGCGGCTCAAACCCCTGTTCGGAATACATGTTCCTGGATGACACCGCCTGCAATTTGGCGTCGCTGAACCTGCTGAGCTTCCTGAAGGACGGGCTGTTCCAGGCCGATGACTTCATGCATTCCTGCCGCCTGTGGACGCTGACGCTGGAAATCTCGGTGATGATGGCGCAGTTCCCGTCCAAGGAAATCGCGCAGCGCTCCTATGATTTCCGGACGCTGGGACTGGGCTATGCCAATATCGGCGGGCTCTTGATGAACATGGGTTACAGCTATGACTCGGATGAGGGCAGGGCGCTGTGCGGGGCGCTGACCGCGCTGATGACCGGCGTGTCCTACGCCACCTCGGCCGAAATCGCCGCGGAACTTGGGCCCTTCCCAGGTTATGCAAAAAACACAGACCACATGCTGCGTGTGATCCGCAATCACCGCAACGCTGCAAAGGGCAACGCCGACGGCTACGAGGCGCTGTCGGTCACACCGGTGCCGCTGGATATCTCCAATTGCCCGGATGCGCTGCTGGCCGATCTGGCCGCCAGCGCGTGGGACGAGGCGCTGGAACTGGGCGAAAAGCACGGTTACCGCAACGCCCAGACCACGGTGATTGCTCCGACCGGCACCATCGGCCTGGTGATGGATTGCGACACCACCGGAATTGAGCCGGACTTTGCCCTGGTGAAGTTCAAGAAGCTCGCTGGCGGCGGTTATTTCAAGATCATCAACCGCTCCGTGCCTTCAGCGCTGGAGGGGCTGGGCTACAGCTCTGCCCAGATCGAGGAAATCGTCTCCTACGCGGTCGGCCACGGCTCCATCGGCAACGCGCCGGGGATCAACCACACTTCGCTGGCCGGTCACGGTTTCGGCCCCAATGAGCTGGCCAAGGTGGACGCCGCACTGGAATCGGCCTTTGATATCCGGTTTGTGTTCAACCAGTGGACCCTGGGCGAGGATTTCTGCACCGGCGTTCTGGGCATCCCGGCGCCCAAGCTGAACGATCCGACCTTTGACTTGCTGCGCCACCTCGGCTTTACCAAGGCGGACATTGACGCAGCCAACGACCATGTCTGCGGCACCATGACCCTGGAAGGCGCGCCGCATCTGCAGGAAGAACATTATTCGATCTTTGATTGCGCCAACCCCTGCGGCAAGAAAGGTAAGCGTTTCCTGAGTGTTGACAGCCATATCTACATGATGGCCGCAGCCCAAAGCTTCATTTCCGGTGCGATCTCCAAGACTATCAACATGCCGAATTCGGCGACCATCGAAGACTGCCAGAAGGCTTATGAGCTGAGCTGGAGCCTGGGTGTGAAAGCCAACGCGCTCTACCGCGACGGCTCCAAGCTGAGCCAGCCGCTGGCGGCTGCGCTGGTTGAGGATGACGACGAGGCTGCCGAGGTGCTGGAAAGCGGTTCAACGCAGGAAAAGGCCGCGGTTCTGGCCGAAAAGATCATCGAAAAAGTAGTGGTCAAGGAGCTGGTCCGCAACCACCGCGAGAAGATGCCCCAGCGCCGCAAAGGCTATACGCAAAAGGCGGTTGTCGGCGGCCACAAGGTCTACCTGCGCACCGGCGAATATTCCGATGGCACCCTGGGTGAGATCTTCATCGACATGCACAAGGAAGGCGCTGGCTTCCGGGCGATGATGAACAATTTCGCCATCGCGGTGTCGGTCGGCCTGCAGTACGGCGTGCCGCTGGAGGAATTTGTCGATGCCTTCACCTTCACCAAGTTTGAGCCCGCGGGCATGGTCCAGGGCAACGACTCGATCAAGAACGCAACCTCGATCCTCGATTACGTGTTCCGGGAGCTGGCGGTCAGCTATCTGGACCGTACCGATCTGGCGCATGTGAAGCCTGAAGGCGCAAGTTTCGACGACCTCGGCCGTGGTGAGGAAGAAGGCGTATCGAACCTGAGCGAGCTGAGTGAAAACGCGGCCTCGCGGTCGCTGGAAGTGCTGAAGCAAATCTCCTCAACCGGCTATCTGCGCAAACGGCTGCCGCAGGAACTGGTGGTGCTGCAGGGCGGTCAGACCGCTGCAGGCGCCGTTGCAACCGGGACCGATCCCGTTGCCGCGCTGCAATCGCTGGTGCCGGAGACAGGTGATGCAACGGTGCAGCCCGGTGGCGGCATGGACGCACGCGTTAAGGCAAAAATGCAAGGCTATGAGGGCGAAGCCTGCGGCGAATGCGGCAACTACACACTGGTGCGCAACGGCACCTGCATGAAATGCAACACCTGCGGCGGGACTTCCGGCTGCAGCTGAAGGACATCGTCTGCGCCTCTGATTTTTTCCCTCGGTGGCGCAGACGGAAGCTGGGAGCAGAATAACTGCTTCTGACACTATCAGGAACGGGTGCGCCCGTTCTGAACACCGCGAAGGCCCAGGTAAGAAAACTTTCGGGCAGTCAATGAAGGAGCCTGACCGGTGATAACTGGCTTCCTCTGGTTTCAGAGGAAGCCATTTTCTTGACTGCAGGGGGATTGCTTGTGGAGGCTCAAGGGTCGTTGCGGCGTTTCCTGCTATCTCAGCTTCATGAGTTCGCCCCTGAAGGCTTCAGCCGGTGTGCGCCATCCGAGGCATTTTCTGGGTGTGCCGTTCAAGCGGTCGCAAATCGCCTTCATTGAGCGGTTTGAGAGCGCGGCCACAGGCGTCTCCCGCGGCAGGTACCGGCGCGCCCGTTTGTTGAGGTTTTCGACGGATCCTTTTTGCCAGGGGGCTTGGGGGTCGCAGAACCACGCCTCCGTTCCAATCCCAGGCTTGAGTTTGCGCCAGTTCCGGAACTCGATCCCTCTGTCGAAGGTGATGGGACGCCGTGCCGGCTGGGGCAGGGGGTCCATGACGTCCATCAGCCGGTTCATCAGGTGCGTGGTGCTTCTGTCGTGGTTCCTGAATAGGACGGCAAACCGCGTCTTGCGCTCCACCAGCGTGGCGACGTTGGCATTGCCTTGGGCGCGCTCGAAGATCATCAGATCGCCTTCCCATTCGCCGAATGTCTCGCGGGACTTCACATGCTCCGGGCGCTGATGGATTGAGCGCTCCGGCGGGAAAACAAGACCGCGCGGCCTGCGTGCATAGCGCGGCTGCCGTTTCTTGCGCCGGCTCGGCAGGTGGCGTGCCAGTTCTTCGGATTGGCCATCGGGGCCGTAAATGTAAGCGTAAATTGTCTCGTGGCTCACACGCACCGGTTGGCCTTCAAAGCCAAGCCGGCCGGCGATCTGCTCTGGCGACCAGCCTTCTTTCAACTGGGTGATCACTGCCTGGCGCAGGTCTTTCAATCGCACCGGCTTGCGGCGGCGCGCGCATCTGGCTTCTGCAGTTCTCTGCGCATTCACACCGTAGTAGCCGCTCAGATACGGCAGCTCGCGGTCTTCGAAGCGGTTGCGCTTGATCTCGCGATAGACAGTGGAGCGGTGCCTGCCGAGCGCGGCCGCGATCCTGGTCACAGGCATCTTTGCGTTCAGCATATCCTCAATTGCGCGCCGTTCATGCAAATCCAGCTCTGTATGGGCCATCTTCCATTCTCCTTGCTTTCCAGCAAGATAGGGGAATTGGCGCAACGCAGATTAGAATGTGCCCTGTGCAGAGATCAATATCTCATAATGAGAGTTATGTTAATTTTATATCTATCAAAGCACTGCGTCAGAGCGGTTAAAAATAATAATATTCAAGCGCTTATCGGGCGCAGCAAACCTTCCTGGGCAACGCTGGCGATCAGCTGCCCGTCCTCTGTGTAGATAGATCCACGATTGAAACCACGGCCGTTGCCCGTAAACGGTGCATCCATTGTGTAAAGATGCCAGTTCTCAAAATGGACCGGTGCATGAAACCACATCGCATGATCCAGGCTTGCGGTCATGGCGCCGGGTTTGTGAAACGTCAGCCCATGCGGCCGCATCGACGATCCGAGCAAGCCAAAGTCCGACGCATAGGCCATCAGAATATGCTGCAGCTCAGGACCGGCTCCTTTAGCGGCTTCCATTCTGATCCACATATGGTTGATGTCAGAGGTTTCTTCCGGTTCCAGCGGATCCCGCGGCGCAACTTCGCGGATCTCGAATGGCCGCGGTCTGGTGAATTCATCGCGTTTGGCCGGGTCAACCCGGAACGCATTTCGCAGCAGAATTTTGTCACGCGGCTCCAGCACGGCAGGCGCTGGTACATCCGGCATTTGGTGTTGATGCTCCCAGCCAGGTTCCGGCGCATGGAAGGAAGATGCCAGGTTCAGGATTTGCTTGCCGTTCTGCATGGCCACCACCCGCCGGGTGGTAAAACTGCGGCCGTCCCGGGCCGGGTCAACCTCGTAAATGACCGGCCTTGACGGGTCGCCCGGACGAATGAAATACGCATGAAGAGAATGGCATAACCGCCCGGAAACAGTTGCATATGCTGCCGTCAGCGCCTGTGCGATCACCTGGCCGCCATAGATGCGGGTCGGCGTTTCGCCACCGGAACCGGATCCGCGGTAGAGATTGGTATCGAGCGCTTCCAGATCCAGCAGATCAAGGAGAACTTTGGCGGTATCCGGCATTTGCAGCGCTTTCATTGGTCATTCTTTGTACAGAACGCTTATCTTACCTGGAACTGCGGCAGTTGGAAGTCACTCGGCAATGGCGCCGTGGACCAGCGCCTTGAGTTCCGGCCGTGACGGGTACGAGCTGGAGGGCGCAAGCTGCGTCAGAAACACCACCGACATATCAAGCTGCCGGTCCAGCCAGAAGAACGTCGACGCAATGCCGCCCCAGCTGAAGTCGCCAACGGATCCGGGGCACCGCGCCCGTGCCGGGTTCAGAACAACAGCGCCGCCAAGGCCAAAACCCATGCCTTCCATCGGTTGTTCAGCAAAGCTTTGCGGACCCATAGAGGCAATATCGCCTGTGAGGTGATTTTGCATCATGAAATCAGCAGTTTGCGGGCTAATGATAAAGCCGTCTGAGCAGCGGCCGCGGCACCGGAGCATTTCGGTGAATTTCATATAGTCGTCGATCGTGCCGATCAATCCGCCGCCGCCAGAGTGCATTTCAGCCTGCCAAAAGGGAGAGTGCGTGTAACTGTCGGTCAGGCGCAGGCTGTCAGTGCCGGTCTCCGCGGAATTCAGCGCCATGGCATCACCCGCCAGCGGGGTATAGAGAGAGGCAAACCGGCTCCCTGCCCCGCTGGGCGGCTGGAACCCGGTCTCCGCCATTCCCAGCGGCTCAAAGATCACCTCCTGCAAAAGCCGGCCCAAGGGCTTGCCTGAAACAACCTCGGCAACGCGGCCCAGCACATCGGTTGCAACGGAATACTCCCAACGGGTTCCTGGCTGAAAGGCCAACGGCAGGCGCGCAAGCCGCGTCACCATCGGGGCCAGTGATCCGTGGTCCGGCTTAAACAGCAAATCTTCCTTGGCCATTGCTTCCGGCAGGAGGCCGGGATTGAACGGGTAACTCAGCCCGCTGGTGTGGGTCAGCAACTGGTGCAGCGTCGGAGCAGCGCAAGGCTCGGTCTGGCTGATATGCCCGGCTCCGGGTGCCAGCGCCTGCATATTATTGAATTCCGGAAGAAAATCACAGACAGGGGCATCCAGGTGGAACAGTCCCTGCTCCAGAAGAGACATCACAGCCACTGATGTCACTGGTTTGGTCATTGAATAGAGGCGCACCAGCGTGTCACGGGTGAATGCCAGGTTTTCTTCGATGTTGCGCAGGCCGGCCGCGTGGAAATACTGCTCCTCGCCGCGGCGGCGGATCAAAAGAGAGCTTCCCGGATATTTCCCTTCATCCACATAGCGTTGCTGCCAGCGCCCGATGCGTTCCAGCCGGTCTGATCTCATCGCTGCGCCCTCTTACTGCTCTGCCTCATCCATCCGGACTGTATACTGTGGTTCTAAAGGACACGAGCCGGGAGACGTTGCGTTTCAGGGTTCGGGGCGCAAGTGACGGAATACAGACAGAATGAAATTCAAAAGCCCCGATGACCGTGCTGACGGGAAATAGAAGCGCCCAATTTGGAAATGGTTTGGAATAGAAGGCTTCTGTAAGTGCCGGGCAAACGCTTGCAGCAGCGGGTTCAGTAAATTCCAAAATTTGAATTTTTCCAATCTATGGGCGTTTGCGTGTTCGCATTTGCAATAAATTTGTCTTAGAAGTTCAAAGGGAAGGACGAAAAGGAAACAGATCCGATGACGAGCATTCTGGTATTGAACGGCCCCAACCTCAACCTGCTTGGCACCCGGCAGCCGGACATCTATGGCTCGGTCACCCTGGCGATGGTCGAGCAGGCTTGCGCCGATCATGCTCAGACACTCGGCGTCTCGGTCAGCTGCGTCCAGTCGAACCATGAAGGGGCGTTGATTGATGCTATTCATGCGGCCAAGGGCCAGCATCACGGGATCATCCTGAACGCCGGCGCCTATACGCACACGTCAATTGCCCTTATGGATGCCTTGATTTCCGTAGAGATTCCGGCCGTTGAAGTGCATCTCTCCAATATTCATGCACGCGAGCCGTTCCGGCACACCTCCTATATCGCCAAGGCGGCGCTGGGGCAGATTTGCGGTTTTGGCGCGCAGGGGTACCTGTTGGGGCTGGATGCTTTGAAGGCGCATCTGGATGTGGCCGCAACAGCATGAAAGTAAAGGAATACCTGAACTTCATTTGCGGCGCTCAAAGTCTGGAAGAGCTGTGGCACGGGCACGTCCGGCAAATGTCCAGGTTCGGGTTCGACCGGCTGATCTACGGTTACACCCGTTACAAAACGGAAACGTCGCTGGGGGATCCGGATGATTTTGTTATCCTGTCCAATCACGACAGCGAGTATCTGAACGGGTTTCTGCATAAGGGGCTGTATTTCCATGCGCCGATGCTTCGCTGGGCCTTGGAGAACGAAGGCGCCGGCAGCTGGCGTATTGTGCAGGACATGATTGCCGGCGGAACACTTGGGCCCGAAGCCCAGCGAGTGCATGAGTTCAATCAGAAACTCGATATGAATGCCGGTTATACCGTCAGTTTCTACTCTGCTTCTCCCCGCTACAAAGGCGCGATATCGCTGGCAGCAAAACCAGGCATGTCTCAGGATGCGGTGGATGCGCTGTGGCAGAAATCGGGTGATGACATCGTGCTGATGAATAATGTCGCCCATCTGAAGATCCTCACCCTGCCCTATACTGCGCCAAACCGAAGCCTTACCAAACGGCAGCGGGAGGTTTTACAATGGGTTGGAGATGGCAAAACCACGCAGGACATTGCACTTTTGATGGAGCTTACACCCGCGACGATTGAAAAACACCTGCGTCTTGCCAGGGAATCTCTTTCGGTCGAGACAACCGCCCAGGCTGTTTTGAAGGCCGCGCTGCACAATCAGATGTATATCATGGATGCCTAGGCCGCTGCTTGGCTGCGGATGACCAGGCCGTGCCGCCGCTGTTGCCGCGGCAATTGCAGACGTCGACCGGCCTTCTCAGACCGCTTGCAAGCGACGGAAACTTAATCGGTTTTCCGGACCGTGCCGGTCTGAACTAAGCCGTAAGAAGTATGGAATTCTATACTACCTTTATAGGTTGATTTTCTGCATGTTGCCCCTGTTCCGTGAGTGGTGGCTTTAGCCAAGGAACTAATGGGTAACGACCCTTGTGATTTCAAGGCTCTCCTACCTGGTCAGGAATAGACGCGTATTGTTCCGCGTCTATTCCGGATACAGAGGGGCCTCGCCCATCCCCATCAGTGGGGTCCCTCACAATCCCTTCCTCCGATATCAGCTGCCGGGCAGCGTATTCCGTATGCGGACGATGCGCACAAAAAAACCGGCAGGGATGTCCCTGCCGGTTCCTGAATTCAAGCGTGAGGGCTGATCAGCCCAAATCAGCCCTGTGCGGCTTTGGCGACTTCAGCTGCAAAGTCTTCTTTTTCGACTTCGATGCCTTCGCCGACTTCAACGCGGGCAAAACCGGTGATGGTTGCGCCTGCTTCCTTGGCTGCGGCTTCAACGGTCAGGTCCGGGTTCACGACGAACTGCTGGTTCAGCAGGGTCGATTCCGCGACGAATTTCTTCATCCGGCCAACGATCATCTTTTCAATCACCTGCTCCGGCTTGCCGGATTCGCGGGCGATGTCCATCTGAACCTGCTTTTCTTTCTCAACCACAGAGGCGTCCATATCGGCTTCGGACAGCGCGGCGGGGTTGGCAGCTGCAATGTGCATTGCAATCTGTTTGCCGATCGCTGCGTCGCCACCGTTCATGGCAACCAGAACGCCGATTTTGCCCATGCCTGCAGTGGCGGCATTGTGCACGTAGGACACAACGGTTTCGCCTTCCAGCGCGGCCATACGGCGGACCGACATGTTTTCGCCGATGGTGGCGATCTTGTCGGTGATGGTGTCAGCAACGGTTTTGCCGCCCATGTCAGCCGCTTTCAGCGCTTCCACGTCCGAAACACCCAGCGCAGCCTTGGCGATGCCGCCGACCATTGCCTGGAATTCAGCGTTCTTGCCAACAAAGTCGGTTTCCGAGTTCACTTCGACAGCAACGCCTTTGTTGCCTTCGACGATCACGGCGACCAGGCCCTCTGCGGCGGTACGGCCGGATTTCTTGGCAGCCTTGGCCAGGCCTTTGGTGCGCAGCCAGTCAACCGCGGCTTCCATGTCGCCGTTGTTTTCGACCAGGGCTTTCTTCGCGTCCATCATGCCTGCGCCGGTGGATTCGCGCAGTTCTTTCACCATAGCAGCAGTGATTGCCATCTTAGGCTCTCCTCAATTCAAAAACAGATTTGGGGCAGGTGATACCCTGCCCCGCATGTCAGTTCCGTGACGGGACGGATCAGGCGTCAGCAGCAGCGGCTTCTTCAGCCACGGCTTCTTCGGCCGGCGCTTCTTCCAGCGCGCCCAGGTCAACGCCTGCAGCACCCAGCTGAGCGGACATGCCGTCAAGTGCCGCGCGGGCAACCAGATCGCAGTACAGCGAGATGGCGCGCGATGCGTCGTCGTTGCCGGGGATGATGAAGTCCACGCCATCGGGGGAGCAGTTGGTGTCGACAATAGCCACAACCGGGATGCCCAGTTTCTTGGCTTCGGCGATGGCCAGCGCTTCTTTTTTGACGTCGATGACGAACAGCAGGTCCGGCACGCCGCCCATGTCACGGATACCGCCCAGAGACGCTTCGAGCTTCTCCTGGTCGCGTTCCATGCCCAGACGCTCTTTCTTGGTCAGGCCTTCGGCGCCGCCCGCCATTTTCTCGTCGATTTCCTTCAGGCGGTTGATCGACTGGGAAACGGTTTTCCAGTTGGTCAGGGTGCCGCCGAGCCAGCGGTGGTTCATGAAGTACTGAGCCGACTTTTCAGCCGCTTCGGCGATCGGGCCGGCTGCCTGGCGCTTGGTGCCGACGAACAGGACGCGGCCGCCCTTGGCAACGGTGTCACGGACAACCTGCAGCGCCTGGTCCAGCATCGGAACAGTCTGGGTCAGGTCCATGATGTGGATGCCGTTGCGCGAACCGTAAATGAACGGTGCCATACGCGGGTTCCAGCGCTGAGTCTGGTGGCCGAAGTGAACGCCAGCTTCAAGCAGCTGACGCATGGTGAACTCAGGAAGAGCCATGCTATTATATCCTTTCCGGTTTCTATCCTCGGCGGGGGTTATCTAGAGCGGATGCTCCAACCGGCGGTCCGTCAGGGATGTCTCCCCTGATCAGGCCAAACCCCGCCTGCGGGTTCGTAGGCGCGCTCATAGAGCAGAAATTGTCAGCTGACAATAGCGGATCAGGAGGAAACCGGTTTCCGCCTCATTTTTCAGCCATCCAAGGCCCGCCGGTGGCCGTCTTCTACCAGTTTCCCGGCGGTGGCGGCCAGGGCTTTGCGGTCCGGGAAGGCGGCAACCTTCAACGGCTGATGGTAAATCAGCTCCACCTGGCCTTGCCGCCGGGCTGCCAGGATCTTGAGAAGATGCGGCCCGAAATCCATATCTCCCCACCAGGCATAAAACCGTGCCGGGGCGCCATTGGGCGCGCGGTAGCGGACCGAGACAGGCTGGATATACGCATCCTCACGCAAATGATCCGAAAAGAACGCAGCAAAGAGCGTTGTTTTAAAGGGCAAAACCCGCAATCCATCGGTTGAGGTGCCTTCGGGGAAAAACAACAGCTTGTGGCCGGCCAGCAGGCGCTGTTCAAACACGTCTGCCTGCTCCCTGGCCTTCTTGGGATTGCGTTCGATGAAAACCGTACCCGTAGCCCGCGCAAGCCAGCCGATACCCGGCCATTTGGCAACCTCCGCCTTGGAGACAAAATAGATCCGCTTTCGCGCATTCAGGGCAAAAATGTCCAGCCAGGAGGCGTGATTGGCCACCACGGCCCCTTTTTGACGCATCAGCGTTCCGCGGGTTTTGAAGCTGATCCCGAGAATGCGAAAGGCATTGCGGCAGACAAACTGCGTGATGAAAGGCGTGACCGGCCGCTGCAGCGCGAATATCGGCCGTTCGATCAGCCGCAGGGCCAGCAAAATCAACAGCCCGCCAAACACCAGCACCGCCAGCGGCAGCCCGCGCAGCAGCACCAGCAGCCAGCCGAAGACACCGATCCGGACCGGATCCGGCGCCTCTTCACTTTGCCAGCTGACGCTCATTCCCGCCCCTTGCCTCCGGCATAAATCCTGCGCTGACGGTCGTTCATTTGCGCGGTGTCCAGGATCAGGCACACGTCGGTGGTGTTGAAAGCCTGATCGATATAGGCGCCGTCGCCGACGTATCCGCCCAGCCGCAGATACGCTTTGATCAGCGCAGGGGTTTCCACCATCGCACGTTTGCGGTTGAGATCACCTGCGGCTACCAAGTTCATGGATTGAAACATTTTTGATCGCACGCGAAGTTCGGGCGGCGCCATATGGTTGTGGTGCAGCATCGCCAAAGGATTGGCCAGCGCTGCAGGATCAGTGCCGTGAAAACTTGCGACCCCGAAAAGAACCTCGATACCGTGGGTCTCCACATAGTTCGCCAGCCCGGACCAAAGGTGAAACATTGCCATGCCGCCGCGGTAATCCGCATGCAGGCACGAGCGTCCCAGCTCCAGCAGCCGGCGGCCGGAAGTCTTCAGCACGGTCAGATCATATTCGTCTTCGGAATAGAACTGACCGGCTTTTGCGGCCTGATCATCGCGCAACAGCCGGTAGACACCGGCCACCCTGCCCTTGGCGACATCGATCACCAGCATGTGATCAAAGAACGGATCGAACCTGTCCCGCTCCAGCCCCGCATCATGGTCCACCAGCGCGCCGCCGCCGCCAAGCTCCCGCACAAAAACGTCATACCGCAGGGCCTGTGCGGCGCGCAGCTCTGCGTCTGTTTCTGCTATTTTGACGGAAAATTCCGGGGGGCGGTCTTGCATTTGGTCACCTTTGTGTCGATCAGGCTTGAGCGCATCCCTCTATTAAGGCAAAGAACGCGCAGCTTTTAAGGCGAATTAGATGGGGTTCGTTAACTCTTCATAAACCGTTATGGATCAAAGACGGTAATAAGGGAGACGCGCGCTCCGTCAATCACAAGCTTGCCTTGGTCGGGGAAATTCACGGTGATCTTGCCGCCCGCGTTCGACTGCACCTGTCCGACACCCCATTCAGGGTGATCCGGGTGCCGGACGAACATGCCGGGGGCTAAAATTGCGTTGAGGTCATTCATTGGCGGGTGGCCCAGTTCGGAGGAAATATAAGTTATGGGTGTAGATAACGCCAATCTGGCTGCTTTGGTAGGGTCCCGGATCTGCCATGATTTGATCAGCCCCGTCGGTGCCATCAACAACGGATTAGAGCTGCTTGAAATGGCTGGCAGCATGTCCGGCCCCGAGCTTGAACTGATCTCTGACAGTGTGGCCAATGCCAACGCCCGCATCCGTTTTTTCCGTATTGCCTTTGGCGCTGCCGGCGACCAGCAGATGGGCCGGGCCGAGGTGGTCTCGGTGCTGGAGGACATCAGCAAGGGCGGGCGCATCAAATACCAATGGTCGCCGCTGGAGGGCTGCACCCGCAGCGAGGCGCGTCTGGCCCTGCTGGCGGCGCTGTGCCTGGAGTCCGCCCTGCCCTATGGCGGAACGGTCAAGATTTTCTGTGCCGACGAAAAATGGACGGTGATGGGCGAAGGCCGCAAGCTGAGCGTGGATGACGAGCTGTGGGCGCGGATCAGCGGCGGCAATTCGACTGCCGAGATCACGCCCGCGCTGGTGCAATTTGCGCTGCTGCCCGAAGCCGCCAGGGAAGCAGAGCGCACCGTCCGGCTCGAACAGAACCTGGAAAAGATCACGCTGCAGTTCTGATCCGCACTATGATTTACAAGGAAACGCCGGGAAACTCTCCCGGCGTTTTGCATTTGTTACTGTTCAGGCCCGGGTAGCACCGTCACCGCGGACCAGGTACTTGAAGCTGGTCAGCTGGGTGGCGCCGACGGGACCGCGCGCATGCATTTTACCGGTGGCAATGCCGATTTCCGCGCCCATGCCAAATTCTCCGCCGTCGGCAAACTGGGTGGAGGCATTGTGCATCAGGATGGCGCTGTCAAGTTCAGCAAAGAATTTCTGAACTGCGGCTTCATCCTCAGTGATGATGCAATCGGTGTGCTGGGAATGATGGGTGCGGATATGCTGGATTGCTTCGTCGATGCCGGCGACCTGTTTGGCAGCAATGATGGAATCCAGATACTCCTTGCCCCAATCCTCGGCTGTGGCCGCCGCCATGCCCTCCGGCCCCGGCAGGCCCGCTTCGGCGCGGATTTCCACACCGGCAGCAGACAGGCTGTCCAGCACCGCCTTGCCCAGGGTCGGCGCGATGTCCTGATGCACCAGCAGGCATTCCGCAGCGCCGCAGATCCCGGTGCGCCGGGTCTTGGCGTTCAGCACCACGTCCAGCGCTTTTTGCGGGTCGGCGGCTTTGTCGAGGTAGATGTGCACGATGCCCTCGAGATGGGCAAAGACCGGCACCCGCGCCTCGCGCTGGACCAGCCCCACCAGACCCTTGCCGCCGCGGGGCACGATGACGTCGACATAGTCTGTCATGGTCAGCAGCTGCTGCACCGCGGCCCGGTCGCGGGTCGGCACCAGCTGCACGGCGTCTTCCGGCAGACCGGCGGATTTCAGGCCTTCGGCCAGGCAGGCATGGATCGCCTGGCTGGAGTGAAAACTCTCCGAGCCGCCGCGCAGAATGACGGCATTGCCAGACTTCAGGCACAGCGCGCCGGCATCCGCAGTCACATTCGGGCGGCTTTCATAGATCACGCCGATCACCCCCAGCGGAGTGCGGACGCGCTGGATATTCAAGCCTGTGGGCTGTTCCCACTCTTCCATGACCTCGCCAACCGGATCGCGCTGTTCTGCCACCGCGCGCAGGCCGTCAACGATGCCCTGGATGCGGGGTTCGTCCAGCATCAGCCGGTCCATCATCGCGTCGGACAGGCCTTTGTTCCGGCCGAACTCCAGGTCCTTGGCGTTCTCCGCGATGATCTCTGCCCGGCGGCTCCAAACCGCCTCGGCAGCGCCGATCAAGGCCGCATGTTTGCGCTCAGCACTGGCTGTCGCCAGGATTTGCGCCGCTTGCTTTGCACGTTTGCCAAGCTCCGCCATCACGGCGGGGATGTTTTCATTGTCTTTCATGTGTCTCGCGCCCTTGCCGGTCCCTGTTTGGCACATCGGGTGCCTGCCGGCTGGAATAAACTATCAGATGATCTGCTCAAAGCGCCATATCATCGCGGTGGATCAGCGCGGCGCGGCCGGGATAGCCCAGCGTCGCCTCGATCTCCTGCGATTGACGCCCCTGGATGGCACGGGCCTCGTCCGCTGTATAGCGTGACAGCCCCTGCCCCAGTTTACGCCCGTCTGGGCTAAGGATGGCCAGCGGATCGCCGCGGCCAAAGTCACCCTCCACATGACGGACGCCTGCGGGCAGCAGGCTTTTCCCGGACATCAGCGCGCGTGCAGCACCTTCATCGATTGTGAGAACACCGCGCGTTTTCATCGCGCTGATCCAGCGCTTGCGTGCGGCCTGCGGATCGCCTTGTCCGGTGAACCAGGTGCAAGGCGCGCCATCTTCCAGTGTTTTCAAAGGGTTCAAAGGTGAACCTTCAGTGATCGCCATGGCGCAGCCAGCCGCGGTCGCCATCTTGGCGGCCAGCAATTTGGTGATCATTCCGCCCTTCGACAGACCTGAGACGCCATCACCGGCCATCGCCTCGATCTCAGGTGTGATCTCGTCAATCCGGTCATAACGTTTGGCATCTGGGTCCAGCGCGGGATTGGCACTGTAGAACCCGTCAACATCGGACAGCAGGATCAAGGCGTCAGCGCCAACCGTCACGGCCACTTGGGCAGCCAGCCGGTCATTGTCGCCATAGCGGATCTCGTCCGTGGCGATGGTGTCGTTCTCGTTGACGATCGGCACCGCGCCCATCCCCAGAAGCGTTTCCAGGGTGGCGCGCGAATTCAGGTAGCGGCGGCGGTTTTCGCTGTCTTCCAGTGTCACCAGCACCTGCGCGGTGGTGATCCGGTGCGGCGCAAGGGCTTCTTCATAAGCGCGGGCCAGACGGATCTGGCCAACCGCCGCCGCGGCCTGCGATTGTTCCAGCGGCAGGTCCGCGCGCGGCAGGCCCAGAACGCCCCGGCCCAGAGCGATGGAGCCGGAAGAGACCAGCACCACATCGGTGCCGCCGGCCTTCAGCCAAGCAACGTCATTGGCCAGGGAATGCAGCCAGCCTGCGCGCAGCTCGCCCGTGCTGCGGTCCACCAGCAGCGCCGAGCCGATCTTGACGACAATCCGTTTTGCCGACTTCAGGGCTGCCAAGGCGCTTCCTCCTCGGCGGGTTTCATGCGGACGCGGTCATCGTCGATTTCTGCCCGTACCGCGCGGAGCACCTCGTTCAGCCCTTCGCGGCTGACGCCTGACATCATCATGACCGGACCGCCTGCTGCGGCCTCCAATGCGGCGCGTTTTTCGTCGCGTTCCTCCGGGTCGATCGCATCCACCTTGTTCAGCGCGGTGATCCGGGTTTTGGTGGCCAGAACACCGCCATAAGCTTCAAGCTCACCGATGATGGTCTTGTAGTCCTCGACCACGGTGTCGGAGGTGCCGTCCACCAGATGCAGCAGCACTGCACAGCGCTCCACATGGCCCAGGAAGCGGTCGCCGATCCCCTTGCCTTCATGGGCGCCTTCGATCAGGCCGGGGATGTCAGCCACCACAAATTCGGTGTTGTCGATGCCAACCACGCCCAGGTTCGGGTGCAGCGTGGTAAAGGGGTAATCCGCGATCTTGGGGCGCGCGTTGGAGGTCGCCGACAGGAAGGTGGACTTGCCCGCGTTGGGCAGGCCGAGCAGGCCTGCGTCGGCAATCAGCTTGAGGCGCAGCCAGATGGTGCGCTCCACGCCTTCCTGACCTGGGTTTGCCCGGCGCGGCGCCTGGTTGGTTGCTGACTTGAAATGCAGGTTGCCAAAGCCGCCGTTGCCGCCCTTGGCCAGCAAAACACGCTCGCCGACCACGGTCAGATCCGCCAGAACGGTTTCCTGATCCTCATCCATGATCTCTGTCCCCACGGGGACACGCAGAATAATGTCGTCGCCATCCTTGCCGGTACGCTGGCGGCCCATGCCGGACTGGCCGTTTTTGGCGAAGAAATGCTGCTGATAGCGGAAATCAATCAGCGTATTCAGCCCGTCGGTCACCTCGGCCCAGACCGAACCGCCCTTGCCGCCATCGCCCCCGTCCGGCCCGCCGTATTCGATATACTTTTCGCGGCGGAAGCTGACACAGCCGTTCCCGCCGGCGCCCGAGCGGATATAGACCTTTGTCAGATCGAGGAATTTCATGACAGCTCCTTAATGCGGCGGGATCGCGTGCCCGCCCGCGCAGTAC
Organism: Leisingera sp. F5; assembly: GCF_001593695.1. Lineage (NCBI taxonomy): Bacteria > Pseudomonadati > Pseudomonadota > Alphaproteobacteria > Rhodobacterales > Roseobacteraceae > Leisingera > Leisingera sp. F5. Next base: position 125,043 of record NZ_LUKH01000001.1, read on the forward strand.
AAGTGTCCCGCCAGAGCCCCAAGGTTTTGGCGGGAATGTTTCGTTTGCCTTACCGCAAAGCGCGCGCCGCGCCAATCACAGTTTTCGGCTGTAAGTCCAGGTTGGGACGGAGGCATCGCGGGCCACCGAATAGCTTTCGGCGTCACCGAGATAATCAAAGCCACAATGAATCAATACCCGCGCAGACGCCGGGTTGTCCTGAAACACCGAGGCAAACATCGCTGCGTTGCTTTGCGGATTTGCATCCACCAAGGCCTTCACCGCAGCAGAGGCAAGTCCGGTATTCCAAAACGGCGGCGCCGTCCAATAGGACACTTCTGACTGGTTGCGGTCCATCCGCTTGAGGCCGATCACGCCTTTCAACTCGGCGTCGCCTTCGGCAGTGCCATCGATCACCCAGACATCCTCGTCGCGTTCTTCGGCCATGGCACGGGCCACAAAAGCCCCGGCGGCGCCGGGCGGCAGCGGATGGGGCACCGAACGGGTCATGCGGGCAACGCGCGCATCGCTGACGTAGTGTTCAATCAGGCCGGCATCGGATTTTCGCAAGGGCCGCAGAATAAAGCGGTCCGTTTCGATTACCTGCTGGCACACAATCTGTTCCAAGTTCATGGATGTGCTCCTCCTCTGCCAAAGTTTTTCTGGCTGTAACTGCCTTTGTTGTTACGGCGGCCAGCCTCAGATGTGCATGCCCTGCCCCGGCGGCAAGGCATTGGCTGTTCAAATTGCGCAAAATTTCCTGTTGGCCGGGCGTGAGCGCCACTGTGATTTTCAACAGAAACCACGCCCTTGGTCAGTCTTGGAAAAATCATTTTCACTCGCATCCGGAAAACAGAAAAGGGGACCGGCCTTATAGCCGGTCCCCCTAAAGATTTCTTTACCCTTCGGGTCGGCTTACTCAGCGGCCTCCGCCACTGGGAGAACCGATACAAAGGTGCGGTTTTTCAGGCCCTTGCGGAAGGTGACTGCACCTTCGGCGGTGGCAAACAGAGTGTGATCCTTGCCAATGCCTACGTTTTCGCCCGGCCAGAACTTGGTGCCGCGCTGACGCACGATGATGTTGCCTGCGATGGCTGCCTGGCCACCGAAGAGTTTCACGCCAAGACGGCGGCCCGCGGAGTCGCGGCCGTTACGTGAGGAACCGCCAGCTTTTTTATGTGCCATTCTCTCTCTCCTTAGCCTTTAGCCAGCTCTTTGGCCTGTTCAACCCACTCGGGTTTCACTTTGACCGCTTCGATAGCAGCAATACCGTCTTCGGACAAGGCTGCGATCTGGGCAAAGCTGGTCAGGCCGGCTTCGTTCAGCTTCTTGGCGGCGGCAGGGCCAACACCGGTCAGCTGAGTCAGGTCGTCCGAACCGGCGGCTTCAGCGGCAGGTGCAGCTTTGGCAGCGGCTTTCGGAGCAGCCTTAGTTGCGCCCGATGCCAGGATCTCGGTGATCCGGACCAGGGTCAGCTTCTGACGGTGGCCTTTGGTGCGCTTGGAGGAGTGCTTCCGGCGGCGCTTGACGAAGTTGATCAGCTTTTCGCCTTTGATCTGGTCGATCACTTCCGCCTTGACGGCAGCGCCGTCGACCAGCGGAGCACCCACAACAGGCGCGTCGCCGCCCAGCATCAGGATTTCGTCGAACTGGATGGTGTCGCCAGCGTCTGCAGCAAGTTTTTCAACGCGGAGAATGTCGCCCGCCTGAACCTTGTACTGCTTGCCGCCGGTCTTGAGGACCGCAAACATGTGCGTCTTTCCTTTTCTACCCGCGTCCTACGGCCCCCTTGCGGGCGTTTTCGGCAAATGCCGCCTCGAACAGCGCGCCCGTGTCATGGGCGTATTACAAATAAACCCCGGCGCACGGATTCCGGGCCGGGATGCGGGCTTATGGTTCGGAACTCCAAAGGTGTCAACTGTTTTCCGCAACCTGCGCCATCAGCCTGTGCAGGTTCAGATATCCTGACCGGGTGTCAGCTCTGCCATCCGGTGCGCAAGTTCTTCAAAACGGTTGGCGGTGATCTCATACTGCACAGCGTTCAGCAGCTCATAAACCCGCTGCATCGGCGCCTCTTCCAGGGCCATGACATAGGCCTCGACCTCGGCATCGCTGAATTCCTGATAGGTATAGGCCGAGGCCGCAAGGCTGGAAGCCTGCAGGCTAAGGCGCAGCTCGCCTTCCTGCGCCTTCATCAGGGCGCGCAAGCCATCGGCGTCCAGCTCCAGCTTGATCACCCCGGCAGCCGCGGCGGCCATAAGGAAGCGGAACTGGATCTGCTGCAGCGCCTTCACGCCGGCGCCAGCGGCATCAATTGCGGTTCCCATCCGCTGGTACATTGCGACCCGTGTGCTGCCGGCTTTGACCAGGTCTGAAACGATGCGGTTGCCCGCCAATTGCTTCACCGCGTCATCTTCGACCTTATGCGAGGCGTTTTCCGCCCGCACCAGGCGCTGCCCCAGATCGCTGGCATAAAAAGCTGCCGCATGATCCAGGGTTTCGTCGTCCAGCGTGCTTTCGAGGATCTCCAGCGCCAGGCCGCGCATTGCAGCGGTATCAAAAACATCTTCGGACAGTTCGGTCCATTGGCTGCCAAAGGCGCCTGCATCCAGCCCCAGCATGTCCGGTGCGCTGGAGGCAGACAAGGCAATGCTGTCGAGCGCGACGTCAAAACCGGTCACTTCCAGAAACGCCTCAACCCGGTCCCGGTCTGCGGCCAGGCCGGTCTGCGGCATTCCCGCTACGGCGAAACACAGCAGGATCAGGAAACGCAAGAGCACAGCGGGGGTTTTGAGGGTCATCTGCATAAAGCAAATTTAGGCAAAAACCTTTGGCTGGCAACGGCAGACCGGCTTTTTTTATCAAAGCCGCATTTCCCGCTTGCGCGCACCCGGAATCAACCTTAAACGCTGCCCCACCAGACCCCCGCGGAGAGGTGCCGGAGTGGTCGAACGGGGCGGTCTCGAAAACCGTTGAGCCTTCACGGGTTCCCAGGGTTCGAATCCCTGTCTCTCCGCCATTATTTACCTTGATCACGACTGCTCCCGAACGGCGGCGCGACGTGCCTTGTGCAGCGCTCTGCGGCGGCTCACAATTCTATACACATTCCGTCAAACCACAGATGAAGCTGGTTCTAGACAGAACCAAAGAGTTTTTCTCTTTTTCCAAGCATCCTGCGTTTCCCAACCCGCATTTTCCAAATATGCCGGTTTGGCCCAATGCGGAAAAGCAGCCTGATCCATTGGCATATCCGCTTTGGCAACGCTGGTTAAACTACGCGCCTGTTGACGTCAGTCCAATCCTTCTTAGCGCGTTGACCTCTGCCAATTTGGCCTTGAGTCCTTTTATGATCGTCGATTGCGAAAACGCCGAAAATTCCTTCACCGGCTGTACGTCCATGCCTTACGCCGATGACAGCAAGGGACCGGTTCAGAGGCTTTCTTCAACATCCAATAGCGTTAACGCAGTCCGGCGGTGGCCTTCTGCATGGCGGTGATCAGGGCATCCCGTTTGGCTGAAAGCTCGGCCGGGGTTTGACCCTGTGCTTCGTCCTGCACGCCCGTGATCAGGGTTTGCGCCACGTCTTCATTCAGGTGCACCTGCCCCAGATCATCCCACCAGCCGTTGAACGTTTCGGCGAAGTGATCGCAGAATGCTGCCAGGCCGCCCTCTCCGGCGCCAAGATTGAACAGCATGGTTGGCCCCATCGCCGCCCATCTCAGGCCCGGTCCGGCCCACATTGCCTTGTCGACGTCTTCAACCGAGGCAACGCCCTGCATCACCAGGCTGATCGCCTCGCGCCAGACTGCGGCTTGCAGGCGGTTGGCAACATGACCAGCGATTTCCTTGTTAACGCGGATGGTTGTTTTGCCGGTGCTTTCATAGAAACGCTCAGCGGCCTCCACGATCCCATCTGCAGTCCTGTCGTTGCCCATCACCTCGACCAAGGGGATAAGGTGCGGCGGGTTGAAAGGGTGGCCCAGGATTATCCGTGACGGGTCTTTCCAGCCGCTTTGCATCTGTCCCAAGGTCAGGCCAGAGGCCGAGCTGGCAAGTATTGCATCCTTGTCCATTTCCCGTTCGATCTCGCCAAACAGGGCGTGTTTAACAGGCAGCCGTTCCGGAACACTTTCCTGAATGAACGCAGCACCCCGGACGGCTTCCGGTGCAGAGGCGTGGAAGGTGACCGCATCGGGATCGCCGTTTGCCGTCAATCCCAGTTCAGCCATCGCCGGCCAGGCCGTCTCGATGTAGCCGCGCACCTGTTTTTCTGCGGTTGGGGCGGGATCATATACGGCCACGGACCGTCCTGATGCCAGAAACAACGCGGTCCAGCTGGCGCCGATAACGCCGCCGCCAAGAGACGCAGTATGTGCAAATTCCATCAGAACAATCCCGGATTAAGTGGTGACGCAGCAGTCATGCCGCCGTCGACAGTGAAACATTCGCCGGTCACATAGGCAGACTGGTCCGACGCCAGCCAGGCAACCATGTTGGCAATGTCGGCTGGCTCCCCGAGCCGCCCAGCCGGATGACGCGCCAGCGCATCGGTCATGGCCTTTTCCGGATCCGTTGCCAAGGCAAAGGCATCCCCGGCCATTTCCGTCATGATCCAGCCGGGGCGGATAGCATTGCAGCGCACCTTTGGTCCGTGGTCAACGGCGATTGAACGGGTCAGCCCATGCACAAAAGCCTTGGACGCATTGTAAAGAGCCATGGACGGGTCCGCGGCCATGCCCGAGATCGAGCCGATATTGATGATGTTGCCGCCATGTACCGCCATATCCAACAGGGCCGCACGGCACATGTTGAACACGCCTTTGCAATTGACGTTCATCACCAGGTTCCAATCGTCGTCGTCGCTGTCGGCCACGGTCTTTTCGACCTGAACACCTGCACTGTTGACCAGCAGATTGACCCGCCCGAAAGCATCGTTTGCAGCTTTGATAAGGCGGGCAGCGTCGCCGGTCAGCGAGACGTCAGCCTGCACCCAGACCACAGATTCGGGCAAATCGTCCGGGCGCGGGCCGCGCCCGCAGGTCACCACATTGGCGCCGTCCGCTATCAAGCGTTCGACGATGGCCCGGCCTATGCCGCGGCTGCCGCCGGTGACGATTGCAGTTTCCTGTTTTGCCATGGTCTATCTCCTCAGTGTCTCATCTGCTGAACCTGCGCGGACAGGCCGCCATCCAGAACCCAGAGCTGACCGCTGGCATAGCGCGCCTCGTCCGAGGCCAGCCAGTTGACCAGATTTGCAATGTCATCCGGTGTGCCATAGGTGCGCATCGGATGCACGTCGCGCACCGCCTGTTGCAGGGTTTCGATATTGCCGCCGCCGCCGCCGGACCCTTCGCCGGCAAAGAAACTTTGGAGCATTGGCGTGTCGATATAGCCGGGACAGATCGCATTGACACGGATGCCCTCGGGCCCGTGGTCGCAGGCCATTGCCCGGGTCAGCGCGTGCACCGCCCCTTTAGTGGCGCAATAGGCCGCCAGACCGGGATCGGCGATGAACCCGTCATAGCTGCCAAAATTGATGATGCTGGCGCTGGTGCCGGATTTGGCTGCTTGGCGCATCAAGGGCAGTGCATGTTTGGAGGTCAGGAATGTGCCCGTGCAGTTCACCGCGAAACTTTGGTTCCATTCCTCAAGCGAGGTTTCCTCAATGGTTTTTTCGATCTCGATGCCAGCGGCATTGACCAGAATGTCCAGCTTGCCGCACGCGGTCCGGACTTGTGCCATCGCGGCCTGCACAGCAGCTTCATCTGCTACGTTCATCTGTACAAAACGGCTGCCGTCCTCGTCATGTTCTGCCAAAGAGCCCTGCGGACTGAGGTCGGCCGCGTAAACCACAGCGCCCTCGCGCAGGAACCGCGCCACAATGGCGCGGCCAATGCCGCCGCGCCCGCCCGTGACCAGCGCAATTTTTCCTTCAAGCTTCATCTCTGCCATCCTTTGAAACCGGGGGAAACCGATAGCGTCCTGCTGCCACGGTCCAATCCATGTGGTTGCGAACATATTGCTGGCCGGCATCGGAAGGCGGGTTGTAATCCCAGGTCTCACCTGCCCCCGCCGCCATCGCAGCATGCAGCGCGCGGCGGGATTTCTGTGCAGCAATGACATCGCGGCGCAGTTCCTCGCCGTTCCAGCGCTCTGCTACCTCGGCAGCGAAGGCCTTTGCCTGTCCGGCATAGGCTGGATCACGGGCGCGATTCACCTTTTCCAACGGGTCTTTTTCCAGATCAAAGAGCTGCGCCGGATCAAAGTCGCAGTGGATGTATTTCAAGGCCCCGCGCCGGATCATGAACACCGGACAGGGTGTCATTTCGGCGCAATATTCACCAATCGCTTCATCCAGAGGATCGGCTTTTCCTTTGGCCAGCGGCATCAGGCTGCGCCCGTCAACAGGCTCTCCGAAGGTTGCACTGCCACCACCGCCAATTTCGACCAGCGTTGGCAGGATATCCACCAGAGAACAGGCGTTTGATGCTGTGCCGTGCGCCACATCCGGGCCGGCCATGATCAAGGGAACCCGAGCGGAATGCTCAAAGAAGTTCATCTTGTACCACAGGCCGCGCTCGCCCAGCATGTCGCCGTGATCCGCGGTGACGATTACGATCGTGTTGTCCAGTTCACCAATGTCTTTCAGCGTTTTGACGATCTCACCGATCTTGCTGTCGAAGTAGCTGACATTGGCCAAATAGGCGCGCCGTGCCCGGCGGACCTCCTCGTCGCTAAGCGGCACATGGCTGGCCTCGATCCCGTCCATAACCCGGCGCGAGAACGGATCCTGCTCCTCGGCGGGCAGAACAAACCCGGGCATCTCAATATCTTCGCCGGAATAGAGATCCCACCATTCCGGCTTGGCGACATAGGGGTCATGGGGGTGGATAAAGCTGGCCACCATCGCAAAAGGTGCCTCGCGTCCCTGGGCGCGGTCCCTGCCCCGGTCTATCAGCCAGCGCCGCGCTGCAAATCCCACCTCATCGTCATAGTCGGTCTGTAAAGTGGCAATCGCAACACCGCTTTCCTTTACGGTCTGCATATTGTGGTACCATTTGTCGATCCGCTCATCATGGGCTTCCCAATCGGGGGTCCAGGCAAAATCTGAGGGGTAAATATCAGTGGTGACACGGTCCTCGAAACCATGTTTCTGATCCGGACCGACAAAGTGCATCTTGCCCGACAGGCAGGTAAGGTAGCCCAGCCCTCTGAGGTAGTGCGCAAATGTCGGTACTGAGGCGCGGAACTCTGAAGCATTGTCATAGGCGGCGATGCGGCTGATCAGCTGACCCGACATGAAAGCAAACCGCGAAGGCGCGCAAAGCGGCGAGTTGCAATAGGCCGCGTCAAACCGCATCCCTCGGGCTGCCAGCGCATCCAGATGCGGTGTCTTGGCAACGGCATGACCATAGGCGCCGCAATACTGCGGCGCCAATTGATCTGCCATGATGATGACGATGTTTGGACGTCCGGACACTTTACCCTCCCTGTTCAGCAGATAATTTGTGATCACCGCCCCCGTGGCGGCGGTTCAAATACCATCGGCTTGGCCTTGGCACAGGCCGCAGGGAAACAGGGTGCGCTCATCCGGCGGCCCGCTTGTAGGCATCCAGAACCAGACCATGAAAGTGATGGACTGCGTGTTCCGACATGCCCGATCCATCCGGGTCATTCACAATCCGTCCACTGTCAAACGCCGGTGTGTTCATGCCCTTTTGAACGCTCTCAACAATGTTGATATCTTCGACCTGCAGCACCTCGTCGAGATAGCGGATGGTTTCCAGCTCGGCCTCGTTCGGGGTCTTTTCTTCGAGGAAGAAATCATAGGTTTCCAGCGTCCGGTCCGGTCCAGCCGGGATGATGTTCAGAATGATCATCGAGGACCGGCCCGGATAGCGCATGATGCAGGTATTGGGCCAAAGCCACCAAACCGCATGGGTTTTCACCGTCGCGTTGGAGACATCATAGGCGCTGTTGGGCGTGTTGCCCGCATCGGCCATGTGACTGGAATAGATACCATGGGTTGTCACCTTGTAGGTGTCCATGTCGACCAGATCGCAAAAGTCCTTATGCGCTGTCGGGCAATGATAGCATTCCAGAAAATTGTCGACCACGTTTTTCCAGTTGGACTTAATGTCATAGGTCAGCCGATGGGCAAAAGTGAGATCGGCAATATCCGGTGCCCAGTGCTGGATTTCCGTTTCCAGATCGCCCGACATTTTCGGCAGGGATTGCGCCTGAGCGTCCAGATTCACATAGATAAAGCCGCAGAACTCTTCGACTTGGACCTCGTCGAGGCAGATTTCCTTGGGGTCAAAGCCCTCAAGGTTTTCGGTATGGGGCGCGCGGATCAGATTGCCGTCCAGCTTGTAGACCCAGGCGTGATAGGGGCACATGATCCGGCTCGTGATACCTTCGCCGCTTAGCAATTCATGGGCGCGGTGTTTGCAGACGTTGTAAAAGGCGCGCAAAACACCGTCTCTGTCACGCACCACGGCGATGGGCTGCCCGGCGATTTCGATCGTGGTGTAGCTGCCTGGCTCGCGGAGCTTTTCCACATGGCAGACCCATTGCCAGGTCCTGGAAATGATTTCCCTCAGGTCCACCTGATGCCAGGCCGGATCCGTATAGGCCTCTGCCCGCAAGGACCGCGAAGCGGAGGCATTCTCGCTGTAACCGTTGGCGATCTCAGTAAACTGTTTTTTTGACGGCAGTTCAGTCATGGCAAACCTTCTCCTCTGGCGTTCCCGCTGTGAACCGGGTGACTCGAGCTGGAAAAAGGATCGCTGTTCAGAACCGTCTTTTCTGTGCGCAATTGGCCGTCAAACAGACCCTTTTCGCCAAAAGGCGTTTAATCTGTCTTCCGATGCATCGGCCAGGCGCGAAACTCAAATGGCACACGTCCCTCGATCCGGTCACTGCGCGGTGCCAGACCAAATCTTTCGCGGTACGCCCGGCTGAAATGCACTTGGCTGGAGAATCCTGAGGCCACCGCCACCTCAGCCAGCGGAATCCGGGTTTGGGTCACCAGGCCCCGTGCCCTGTCCAGCCGGATGTCCCGGTAATACAACGTCGGCGTCTTCTTAACATAGGCAGTGAACTGCCGGTTCAGGTGCCGCTGTGAAATCTCAACCGCCTCACAGATCTCGGGGATCGTCAGAGGCACCTCGAGGTTTTGTTCCATGATCGCTATCGCCCGCTTGACCACGCTGGGCGCCATCTGACCGATCGGCTCGGCCAACCCAGGATTCTGCAGCGCCCCAAACGGCCGAACGCTTTGCAGAAACACATATCTTGCTGCAGCGTTTGCCACCGTATCTCCGTGTGTGCCCTGAATAATGTGCAGTGCAAAATCCGCAACTGCAACGCCCCCGCAACAGGTGATGCGGTTGCCGTCAAAGACAAACAGCTCTTCGCTGACTTCAACATCCGGGAACAGCTCGATCATTGCGTCGATATGTTCGTAGTGAACAGTGGCCTTGCGGCCCTTTAGCAATCCGGCCTCACCAAGAATGAAGGCGCCTGTATCCAGTCCGCCCAATGTGCAGCCCTGCCGCGCCCACCGCCAAAGCGCGGCGTGCAACGGTATTGTGTTATGTGCTTCCGGGGCCCAGCTGGAGGAGACGATAACGATATCTGCGTTTGTGTCCTGAACAGCTGACAAGGCAACTGTATCGATGCTCAGCCCATTGCTGGCGATACATGGTCCGCCACGTTGGGACACGATCTGCCACTGAAACCTGACGCTCCCCTCAAGATAGTTCGCCGCGCGGAATGGATCGAGAAATCCAACTGTTGCAGCCAAATTGAAGTTCGGCGTGATCAGCAAAAGGATCTTGACGGGGTTGTCTGATACCAGCTCCATTTGGCCATTTTCGTAAAGTAACCGTCCGCTGGGTGCAAGTACTCCAAGAACACAACAGACCCGGATCACGCCAGAGAAATGAAGTGCGCCGTGCAAGTTGCTGATAAAATGAAAAAGGCCGGGCATTTCTGCCCGGCCTCTTGGTTAGTCTGCCTGCACGGATCAGGCGCGGCGGCGGCGGCCGCCTGCGCGGCCGCCACGGCCACGGCCTTCTTCGCCTTCTTTGGCAGGCTCTTTGTTGAACTTGATCCACTCGCCGCCATGCGGGTCGTTGTTGGTCAGGAAGTTGGCAGCGCGGATGGCCTCCATTTCCTTACCGGCGCGCGGCTTGGTGGAGCCGAGACCGAACATTTGAACGAAAGCTTCGTCTTCCATGCCCTCGGGCAGGATGATGCCGGCGGCTTCAACTTCGGCTTTCTTCTCGGCGATTTTCTTCTGCGTGATGGGCAGCGCCACCGGGTTCATAATCGCCGAGGTCATGCCAGCGCCCATTGCCATCGGCAGGAAAGCGTTGTTGATGCCGTGACGGTTCGGCAGGCCAAAGGAGATGTTGGAGGCGCCGCAGGTGGTGTTCACGCCCAGCTCTTCGCGCAGACGGCGGACCAGCGCAAACACCTGCAGACCGGCAGTCGCCATTGCACCAACAGGCATCACCAGCGGGTCAACCACGATGTCGTGGGCAGGAATGCCGAAATCGGCGGCGCGTTCAACGATCTTCTTGGCGACGGCGAAACGCACATCGGGGTCTTCCGAGATGCCGGTGTCGTCATTGGAGATCGCCACAACCGGAACATTGTACTTTTTGACCAGCGGCAGGATCTGCTCCAGGCGTTCTTCTTCGCCGGTGACCGAGTTCAGCAGCGGACGGCCTTCGCAGATTTCCAGGCCGGCTTCGAGCGCGCCCGGCACCGAAGAGTCGATGCACAGCGGCACGTCGACCAGCCCCTGCACCAGCTCGACGATTTTCTTCATCAGCGGCGGCTCGGTTTCGTTCGGGTTCGGGTTCGAATTGTAAACCACGCCCGCATTAATATCGAGCACAGTTGCACCGGCCAGAACCTGAGCAACAGCGTCTTTTTCAACGGTGGAGAAATCGCCGGCTTCCAGCTCCGCGGCCAGTTTCTTGCGGCCGGTCGGGTTGATGCGTTCACCGATGACGCAGAACGGCTCGTCAAAGCCCAGGACCGCGGTTTTTGTTTTTGATTCTACGACTGTACGGGTCATTTTTGATCCTTAGGGTCTTAGGAGTTAACCGGCTTTGCGGAATCGCCGCCGTTGTTGATCGCCCAGGTGGCATTGGTCTTGATGCCGCCCAGCGGGAAGAAGTGAACCTTCTCAATTGCGAAATCGGGGTTGGCTGCTTTATGTGCTGCCAGACCCGCCAGAACTTCGCCCGGCTCATGCGGCAGCAGCAGCTTGGAGACGTCCTTGGCGCGTTTCTGCAGCACTTTGAGTGACGGGCCGACACCGCAGGCGATTGCGAACTTGATCATGGTCTGCAGTTTGGCCGGGCCGGCGATGCCGATATGAACCGGCAGGTTCATGCCGCGTTCGCTCAGCTCGTTCACCCAGTCGATCACCGGCTGTGCTTCGAAACAGAACTGGGTTGCCAGCGCCATATCAGCGTCGGTGCGCTTGGAGAATTCCTGTTTCCAATCGAGCGCCGCATAGGTGTTGGCACGGCCGCCTTTGGGGTCGATGTCCAGGTTCGGCTCAGGATGGCCCGCAACGTGCAGATTGGTAAAGCCCGCATCGTCGAACAGCCCGGTTTCCAGCAGCTGCATCGAGCTATCGAAATCGCCATGCGGCTTGGCAACGCCGCCGGCCAGGATCAGGCCCTGCTTCACACCGGCTTCGCCCTGGTAACGGTTGATCCAGTCGCCCAGGGTGGCCTTGTCCTTGATGATACGCGCCGGGAAGTGCGGCATCACGTCATAGCCTTCGCCTGCAATGCGCTTGGCGGTGTCGACCATGTCCTCAATCGGGGTGCCTTCGATGTGCGCGACATAGACACGGGTTCCGGCGGGCAGCAGGTCGCGGAAATCTTCGACCTTGGCCGCAGTACGCGGCATCACCTCGATGGAATAGCCTTTCAGGAAAGCTTCCATTTCGGGGGTGGCAGTCTGGCCAGCACCAGAATCGCGTTTCTTAAAGTTCAGCAAAGCCATCACGGCCTCCCATAGTGGTGTCAGGCTCACGCCCATCCGTCATTTGCAATCAGGGTCTTCAGACGGTCCTGATCGTATTCTGTTTCCAGGCGGGTTGCCTCGGCTTCGGCAACATCGGCCGCTTCGCCTTCGGCGGCATAAGGCGCGGCCTTGCGCCATTCGGCAAGATAGGCATCCGCATCCTTGGCGTTCACCTTCATAGCCGCGCGGTCGATGGCCTGCTCGAACCGTTCTTCGAGCTGCCGTTTGGCGCCGCGGCGGCCTTTGCCAACGATGACCTGCGCAGGGATATCGCGCCAGTATACGATCGTAACGTCGGGCATGCCTAATTTCCTCCTAGCCTGGATAGACCACGTTCTAGAGCGGCGGCCGCCCGCACGTTGGTCGATTTTCGACAACACGATGGGATAGAGCGACGTTTTGCTGCCGGGACACTAGCTTTGTGCACTTTCGAATGCCACAGGGGGTTCATGCCAAAATTTTCATGTGGATTATGAGATTTCCTCGAAGCAGCGGAAATCGCGCCACTTCTGCTGTCAGGCGCTTGCGCCGCTGCACCGGCGCACCTATTGTCATTGTTAACACGATAATCGGAGGGCGTGAATCATGGCGCCCAGGCGCTCGAAAGGTGCGGGCGCGTTTCCCAAAGCGGTCGAAACCCCTGCACCGGCCCGTCCCGATCCTGATGCGCTTTATGCGGCGCTGGATTTGGGAACAAATAGCTGCCGCATGCTGATCGCCCAGCCCAAGGGCAGCGGCATCCATGTGGTCGACAGTTTCTCCAAGTCGGTGCAGCTCGGCGCCGGGCTGGAGCGGACCGGACGGCTGTCGCGGTCCTCAATGGCGCGCACCATTCAGGCGCTGCGGATCTGCCAGCAAAAGCTAAAGCGGAACAGGGTCAGGCGGATGCGGCTGGTGGCAACCGAGGCCTGCCGCCGGGCAAAGAATGCCCGCGATTTCATCCGCCAGGTGAAACGGGAAACCGGCCTGACACTTGAAATCATCCAGCCGGAAGAAGAGGCGCGGCTGGCGGTGATTTCCTGCGCACCGCTGGTCTCCACCAAAACGGATCAGCTGCTGGTGGTCGATATCGGCGGCGGCTCGACCGAACTGGTGTGGATCGACATCTCTTCGGTGCCGCGGCGCGACCGCCCGTCCGCGATCATGCGGCTGCACAACGGGTTCCATACCTCCGAAAGCCCGTTTCCCGCAGCCAAGGTGGTGGATTGGATTTCAGTGCCTCTTGGGGTTGCCACATTACGGGATCAGTTCAACGATGTGGAAGATGACGCCGCCCGCTTTGCGCTGATGAGCTGGTTCTTTGAGGAAAACCTGGCAGATTTTGCGCCTTATAAGGATGAGCAGACCCGGACCGGTTTTCAGATTGTCGGCACCTCGGGCACTGTCACAACGGTTGCGGCGTCGCATTTGGGGCTGAAACGGTATGACCGGACCAAAGTGGACGGGCTAAGGATGACCAGCGATCAGATTGACAAGGTGATCCGGGGTTATCTAGAACTCGGGCCTCTGGGCCGCCGCCGCGATCCCCGCATCGGCGAGGACCGGCAGGCCCTGATCATGTCCGGTTCCGCGATCCTGCAGGCTCTGCTGCGCTGCTGGCCGACCGACCGGCTGTCGGTTGCGGACCGCGGCCTGCGCGAGGGGCTGCTTTACGCACAGATGAGCGCGGATGGCGTTCTGGAGGACGGCCCCTACTAGGCGGGGCCGGAAAAATTGGATTTTTCCGGGCCGGAATTTTTGAAAAATTCCGCACCCCGATGCAAATGGTGACGATGATGGCAAAGACGCCGACAGGTAAGAACACATCCGGACGCGGTCAGCGCGATCTGAAGGTCAAGGTGAAATCCGCGCGCGGGCGCAAGCTCAGCTCGACGCTTTGGCTGCAGCGGCAATTGAATGACCCGTATGTCAAGCGGGCCCAGGCCGAAGGCTATCGCGGACGTGCAGCCTATAAGATCATGGAACTGGACGACAAATACCGCTTTCTGGTGCCCGGTGCGCGGATTGTCGATCTGGGCTGTGCGCCTGGCGGCTGGGCGCAGGTTGCGGTGAAACGCATCAATGCTCTGGGCGAGAAACAGGGCAAGGCTGTTGGCCGTATCATCGGCGTGGACTTGCAGGAAGTTGAATCGCTGGCCGGCGCCGAGTTTCATCAGCTCGACTTCATGGACGACGGGGCTGACGACAAGGTCAAGGAATGGCTTGGCGGCAAGGCTGACGTGGTGATGTCGGATATGGCGGCGGCCAGTTCCGGCCATAAGCAGACAGATCACATGCGGATCATCTCATTGTGTGAAACCGCTGCCTTTTTTGCCTTTGACGTTCTGGAGGAAGGCGGCACCTTTGTGGCCAAGGTTCTGGCCGGCGGTGCCGAAGGAGAACTGCAGAAGCTGTTGAAGCAGAAGTTCACCAAAGTGACAAACATGAAGCCGCCCTCATCAAGGTCGGACAGCTCTGAGAAATTTGTGGTGGCAACCGGGTTCCGGGGCTGAGGCCCCGTCAGACCCGGCGGCTGTGCGGTGCGGTCAGCGACCGGGTCGCCAGATCGCGCAGCAGGATGGCCTCATCTCCCTCGCCGTCAGTCAGCCGGGACACCCGAAGCTTGCGGCTGACATGGCTGGCCATTTCACGCTGGCGCATCAGCTCAAACAGGCGCATGTGACGCAGTTTGTTTTGCAATTTTGTCATGATGGCCCCTTCTGGATCCGCTTCTTCCTGAAGATCTAAAAGGAGATTGGGCCGCAAGGCGGGCCCAAATGGGGCAGGACTGCCTTATTGTTGAAGAAACGGAAACAGTTGCCGAAAGTCCCCAGCTTTCATGACCGGCCCATCCCGTTGGCAATCTCGATCAGCGCACCGTTGAATTCGGCCCCCAGGATCAGGATAGCCGAATTCAGATAGAGGAAGATCATTGCCGCCATGGCGCCGGCAAGTCCTGCGTATGTGGCCGAGTATTGCGCAAAAGATCCGACGTAAAACGCAAAGCCGCTGCCGCAGGCCAGCCACAGCAGAAGGGTCAGAATTGCGCCCGGCAGGATCCGCCGCAAGCGGTGCACGCGGCCCGGCAGCAGAACATGAAACGCCAGCACCGCGCCAGTGGGAAGAGCCAGCGCCAGAACGCCCCTCAGGCCCTTCTCCCAGCCTTTCGGAACACTGTCGAAGGGCAGCAATTGGGCGATGTGCCTGACATAGAGCGGCAGTATCACTTCAAATACGGTAACGGCCAGAATACCAGCCCCGCCCAGAACGACCAGCCCGATGCACAGCGCTCTCGACCGCCAAAACGGTCTTGTATCTGTATCATGATAAGCCTGCACCATGGCGGTGCGGACGGCATCGACGCCATTTGATGCAAAATAAAGCGCAAACAGACCGCCCAGGGTGACAAGCTGGGTATTTGATGTCTGCAGTACCGCTTTCAGCTCGGTCAGGATCGGCCGTGCCACCGCGTCCGGCCAAACGCTGAACACTTGTTCGGTCAGGGTTTCCATGGCGACGTCCTGCGACAGCAAGCCGGCGACTGTTCCCGCCAGCGCCACCGTAAACAGAACAAACGGAAACAGCGCCAGCATCATCGACATGGCGATATGGCTGCTCATCACCCAGCCGTTTTTCCGGTTGAAACGGCGGGTGGCGTCCAGCAGGGCTGCAGGCCAGCAGCGTAATGGCGGAAGGATCGGCATAGGCGCAAGGTTCCACAACCATTGGGAAATTGCCAGCGGCAAAGATCAAACGCCTTGATTTCCGCTCGCCGCTGCCCAGCCTAGTGTAGCAGGCACCGCCATTCAGTACTAATTTGAAATCAAAGCGCTATCTTAGGACTTTCAAATGTTTTGGATCGTTGTCAGCACCGCGGCGGTTGCCGCAACCTGGACGGCTGCGGGGCTTGCTGCCCTCAGCGCGGCCCGAACGGCGCGCACGCCGCAAGGGGCGATCGGCTGGGCGGTCTTCCTGCTGGCTGCCCCGATCGCCGCCCTGCCCGCCTACATGGTTTTTGGCCACCACCGGTTCAAAGGATACTGGACGGCACGCCGCGCCGCGGAACAGGCTGTTGCTGCCATGCGGAACTATACCAGCGCCCAATCCGAGGAGGCACGTAAGCTGCCGGTAAACACCGCGCCTTTTGAAGCCATTGCAGGCCTGAACGTCTGCCACGGGAACGGGTTGGAATTGTTGATCGACGGCGAAAATACCTTTAGCATAATCTTCGAAGAGATTGATAAAGCGCAGGAATATATTCTTGTGCAATACTACATTCTGCGTGCGGACACAGTGGGCAGGCAACTTCAGAAAAAGCTGATAGAAGCCGCAGAACGCGGCGTGACGGTTTGGTTCATGACAGACAGCATCGGCAGCCGGAAGCTGCCCGGCAGCTTTTTCCGCGCGCTGGAGGAGGCAGGGGTCAACATGATTGATCCGGCGGTGCAGAGGCGGCCTTGGCACCGGCTTCGCATCAATTTCCGGAACCACCGGAAAACCGTCATTGTGGACGGCCGGACAGGCTTTACCGGCGGTCTGAATGCTGGCGAGGAATACCTGGGGCTGGACCCTGTTATGGGGCCATGGCGGGATACGCATGTTCGCCTCTCCGGTCCGGTTGTTCAGCAGTTGCAGCTCTCCTTTGCCGAGGATTGGCACTGGCGCACGCAAGAGCCGATCCTGGACCTGTTGAACTGGGACGCTGAACGGTCACCGCAAAACCGGCCCGGCCTGATCGTCTCGACAGGGCCCGGCGATACCATTGGCAACGGATCCATGCTGTATTTCTCGGCAATCACCGCGGCACAGGAAAAAGTTTGGCTGGCTTCCCCGTATCTGGTCCCGGATCAGGAGGTGCTTGCTGCCTTGAAACATGCCGCGTTGCGCGGGCTGGATGTCCGGATCCTTTTGCCGGATTCCATTGACCACCACCTGCCTTGGCTTGCGAGTTTTGCATTTTTTGATGAGCTGCGGGAGGCAGGCGTTCGTATCCTGCGCTACCGGGGCGGCTTTATGCATCAGAAATGTTTTGTTATCGACGAAAGGATTTCGGGTGTAGGCACGGTAAACCTGGACTACCGGTCATTCCGGCTGAACTTTGAAACCATGGCCTTGTTTTTTGACCCGCGCTCAGCGCGTGAAATCACCGAAATGCTGGCCAGGGATTTCCAGCGTTCTACCGAGCTTACACAGCCGCTGGACCGGCAGGCATTGCGCATTCGCTTGCTGGCTCCCGTCGTGCGCTTGCTGGCGCCTGTGCTTTAATTCTTTGCGCTATCTGCTTCTCCGTTCAGGGAGAACAGCCGCCCCATTGCGCTGACCAGAAAGGCCGTGCTGATCCCAAAGCCGAATAACCCGGTGACTGCGGCAAAGGCGGCAAATATCCGCAACGCCGGACCCAGAACGACATCGCCGTAACCAAGCGTGGTATAGGTCGCTAGAGAAAAATAGACAGATGTGTTCCAGTCGCCGATCGCGCCGACGAGGACAAAGGCAGCGGACCAAATCCAGATCTGAGCCGTATGGCTGCCCAGAATTATGAAAATCGCCACCACCAGCATAATGCCGATTTGCCAAGGCCTGAAAGGTTTGGGAAAGCCCGCCGACAGTTTGTTCAACACTGCGGAACACAAAACCAGAACAGAAATTTCGAGGATCAAGCAGACACTCAGATAGACCGAGCCCAACAGCAACTGGTTCCATAGCGTCATATTGGCTCTCCCGTCGGTGTGAAGCTGTTTCGGGGCAATTCGGCACCTTAGAAATGTACTCCGCAACGCTTAACCATAAGAATGCCGGATGGGCCAGTCTTTGTGCCGCACTGGACATCTTCCTGGCAGAGGTATTGAGTGCCGTTGCAGGCATTGAAGACCAAAGCGCAGGAGGGTGCCGCGGAATGGTTTTGAAGATCCGCAATGTTACCAAAACCTATCCGGGACAGACGCCCGAAACCGCTGTCTTGCGCGGGGTGTCTTTGGATTTGGCGGCTGGCAGCAGCCTGGCGCTGACGGGTGACAGCGGATCCGGAAAGAGCACATTGCTGCATTTAGCCGGGGCATTGGATCGTTTTGACAGCGGCGAAATTGAAATTGCGGGCACCCCGCTTTCAAACCTCGGAGACCGGCAGCGCGCGGCGTTAAGGCGGCGGGATGTTTCACTGGTATTTCAACAGTTTAATCTGATCCCTTCACTCAGTATTTGGCAAAATATCTCGTTGCATGCGCGGTTGGGCAAGCGGTGGGACGCGGACTGGGGGCAAGCGCTGGCGGGCCGTCTTGGCCTGACCGGCTTGCTTGATCGCTATCCAGAGCAGCTCTCTGGCGGGCAGCAACAGCGGGTTGCTATTGGCCGTGCTCTGGCCTTGCGCCCAAAATTGCTGCTGGCGGATGAGCCGACCGGTAATCTGGATGAGACCGCCAGTGCAGCGGTGATGGACCTGATGCTGGAGCTGGTGCGGGAAAGTGGCGCGGCCCTGTTTCTGGTCACGCATTCCGCCGCCATTGCCAGGATGCTGGACCAGCGCCTGCATTTGCAGCTTGGCCAAACCGCATGATCCGCACCGCGCTGAGCGCCCTCCTGTCGCACTGGTGCCGGCATCCTCTGCAATTGGTGACGCTCATGGCCGGGCTGGCCCTGGCAACGGGGTTATGGTCCGCAGTTCAGGCGATCAACGGTGAGGCCCGCGCCAGCTACGCCCGCGCCGCGGAACAGCTAGGCACAACAGTTGCGGACCGGCTGGCGCCGGAAGACGGCTCAATCCCGCTGCAGCAATACGCAAGCCTGCGCCGGTCGGGCTGGCAACTGACGCCTGTTCTGGAAGGAACTGTCAGATTCAAGCGGCAAAGCTTTGATATCATGGGTATTGATCTGCTGAGCCATCCTCTGGTTCCGGCCCTGGCTGAGGCGGCAGAGCAGGACAGCACACCTGCATTGGATGCGCTGCTGCCGCCGGGCCGGTTCTTTGCACACCCGGAAACTGCGCAGATGCTTTCTGCCGCGCAAAGTAAGCACCCGGTCACCCAAACGGACAGATTGCCGCGCGGGGTGCTGATCGCCGACATCAGTTTGGCCAGCCGCCTGCTGCGCCAGCCGGACAGTCTCAGCTACCTGATCATTCTGCCGGATCAAATTTCCGGCCTGCCGCCCCTGCAGCAACTTGCCCCCGGCCTGACCCGCATTTCCGCTCGGAATGCGGCGGCAGATACGGCGCGGCTTACTGACAGTTTCCACCTCAACCTGACAGCCTTTGGTTTGTTGTCCTTTGCTGTCGGGCTGTTCATTGTTCAAGGGACCATTGGCCTCAGCCTGGAGCAGCGCCGCGGCATGATCCGGACCCTGCGCGGTCTGGGTGTTCCGATGCGGGTTCTGGTTGCCCTGTTCGCAGTGGAGCTTGCGGTTGTTGCGCTGATTTCCGGTATTGCGGGGCTGGCCGGTGGTTATCTGGTCGCGGCTGCCTTGCTGCCGGATGTTCAGGCCACACTGTCCGGTCTCTACGGCGCCTCGGTGGATGGCGCCCTCAGCTTACGTCTTGAGTGGGTATTGTCCGGGCTGGCAATGTCCTGCGGCGGCACGTTCCTGGCCGGCGCGCAGGCGCTTTACGCCTTATGGCGGATGCCCCTGCTGGCTGCACCTGCAACCCAGGCCCGCGGACAACAGGCAAGCAAGTCGCACCTGGCAGCGGCGATCGCAGGTGCCCTCTGTTTGCTCGCAGGGATTTCGGTAATGTCAATTTTTCAAGGACTTATTGCAGGTTTTGTCTTTCTGTCCGGGCTTATGCTGGGGGCTGCACTGATGCTGCCGCTGCTGATCTCCACCGGTCTGCGGATCGGGGCGCGGCTATGCACACGTCCATTTGCCGAATGGCTTTGGGCCGACACTCGGGCGCAATTGCCGGGGATGACGCTTGCCCTGATGGCGCTGCTGCTGGCGTTGGCGACGAATATTGGTGTCGGAACAATGGTTTCCAGCTTCAGGCTCACCTTTACTGGTTGGCTGGACCAACGCCTGCCGGCTGAAGTTTATGTGACCACGACAAGCGATGAACAAGGAGCGAAGCTGACGCTGTGGCTGGAAGATCGGGGCATTACCGTGCTTCCGATCCGGCGCAGTGACATCCGCTACAAGGGGGCACCGCTGCGGATATACGGCGTTGCAGATGATGAGACCTACCGGCAAAATTGGCCGCTGCTGGAGGCGCTGCCGAACGTCTGGGACCGTGTCGCCGCTGGAGAGGCCCTGCTGGTCAATGAACAATTTGCCCGCCGTCATGACCTTAGCCCCGGGCGTTCCTTGGCATTGGCCCCGGATTGGGAGCTGACAATTGCTGGGATTTATTCCGACTATGGCAATCCGAATGGCCAGGTGATCACCTCCCTTGCCGCTTTGCTGGACCGCGCACCGGATATTCCCAACCGGCAGTTCGGGCTGCGGCTGCCTGCAGAAAATGTGCCTGAATTGGTCAATTCCATTCGTGAAGCGTTTGAAATACCATGGGAAAACATCGTTGATCAGGCGGGCATCAAGGCCCGCTCTCTGGGCGTCTTTGACCGGACCTTTACAGTGACCTCAGCGCTGAACCTGCTGACGCTGGGAGTGGCCGGGTTTGCCATGCTTACCAGCCTTCTTACCCTATGGAGCCAGCGTTTGCCGCAGCTTGCCCCGGTTTGGGCGATGGGTCTCAGCCGCCGCCAGCTGGCCGGTGCCGAAATCCTGCGCAGCCTGCTGCTGGCCGCGATCACCGCGGTTCTGGCCCTGCCGCTGGGGCTTGTTCTGGCCTGGGCGCTGCTGGCCGTCATCAATGTTGAAGCGTTTGGCTGGAAGCTGCCGATGCATCTGTTTCCAGGCGACTGGCTGCGGCTTATCCTGCTGGCCCTGCTGGCTGCGGTGGTGGCGGCTGCCCTGCCCGCCCGCCGTCTCAGCCGCCTGGATCCTGCGGAACTGCTCAAGGTGTTTGCCAATGAACGTTAGACCGTTATTCCCGATCCTCCTCGCAAGCTGGGCCACTGCAGCCCTGCCGCAGGGTTATGCCGGTCTTGGTACTGAGGCCGAAGGGTTTGCGGTGCCGGAGCTTGGCCGCCAGCTGTCTTTTCCTCAGGACCACGGCGCCCATCCGGATTTCCGCATTGAGTGGTGGTACTTAACAGCCAACCTGACAGATGCCGGCGGCAGAGATTACGGCATCCAGTGGACGTTGTTCCGCTCCGCTCTGGCACCGGGAGAGGCTGAGGGCTGGCAAAGCCCCCAAATCTGGATGGCCCATGCTGCAGTGACATCGCCGGACCAGCACCTGTTTGCCGAACGCATTGCCCGCGGAGGTGTAGGTCAGGCTGGGGTATCGGCTGATCCTTTCGACGCCTGGATCGGGGATTGGCAGATGCGCTCCACGGGAGAGTCATTTGAAAAGATGGAGATAGCGGCCTCAGGCCAAGAGTTTTCCTATGATTTGCGGCTCACCGCTGAAGGTCCGCTGGTGCTGCATGGAGAGGAAGGGTATTCTGTGAAATCCGACAGCGGGCAGGCGAGCTATTATTACTCTCAACCGTTTTATCAGGTTTCCGGAACGCTTGAGCTGCCTGGCGGTCCGGTTGACGTCACAGGTCATGGCTGGCTGGACCGCGAATGGTCAAGCCAGCCATTGGCGGAGGATCAAAGCGGCTGGGACTGGTTCTCGCTCAGCTTTGACAGCGGCGACAAGCTGATGGGGTTTGTGCTGCGTGGCGACAGCGGTGATTTCACGTCGGGCACCTGGATTACGGCGGAAGGCGTGGCAGAACCACTGGCCCCGGGCGCCTTCCGCGCAGAAGCGGGTGCTGAAAGCGATGTGCAAGGACGAAAGATCCCGACCAGCTGGAAAGCAACCCTGCCAGACAAAGGCGTTTCCGTTGAGGTGCAGGCACTTAACCCGCAAAGCTGGATGGGAACCTCGTTTTCTTACTGGGAGGGGCCGGTGACCGTCACGGGCAGCCATAGCGGCAAAGGCTACCTTGAGATGACCGGCTACGAATAAGGGCGCCCGCAGGCGCCCTTAGTTTCTTCAGCGAACCACAAAGACCGAACAGTCCGAATGCCGGATCACCCGGGCCGCATTGGGCCCGAGCAAATAGTCCTTGAGATCCGGCTTATGCGCGCCGATCACGATCAGCCCGCTGCCTGCGGTCTCGGCCACTTTCAGGATCTCCTGATACGCTTTGCCCGTGGCCACCAGATGGCGCACCTTTGCATTGCCATCCTTTCCCAGCACCTTGGTGCAAAGATCGCGCAGCCGCTGGGTGGTGTCCTTGACCGCTTTTTGGTGGTGGTGCTCCTCAAAGAAGCCCGACACCCAGCTTTCGCCAAAATCCGGCAGCACATTAACGACATCCAGCTGGGCACCGTCCAGATCCGCCAGCCGGGCGGCCTGGGTCAGAACTTTTTCGTCGGACGCCGGATCACTCAGTTCCAGGGCGCATAGAACAGGTTTGTTCATGCCGGGACTCCTTTTTGTTCACGCGCACGGCCGCGCTGCATCAATGCGACCAGCGCCACCAGCAGCAGTGCCGGGATAAAGATCAGCTCTTTGGGCAACTGGCTGGCCGGTGCTTGAATTGTTGCAATCTGCACCGGTGCATCGGCGTAGAAATCAAAGCTTTCCAAATTGGGCGCAGCCGGGGTGCCGAACATCGGCTCGTCCAGCTTGACCGCGCCGTCTTCCTCCAGCAGCAGCAGTCCATAGGCGTCAACCGCCTGCTGGCCGCCACTGCCATCAGCGGTCAGGATCATGGTGGTGCTTTTGATCTTAGACGTATCGAAATCAGGGCCTTCGACCGTGATCCGGAACTCCGCCCCCGCTTCGGCCTCATCCAGGGCCTGAACCAGCTGGGACGGCGGCACCTGTTCAAAGGGCGGCATCACCCGGTCCATGAAGAAGTCGGGCCGGAACAGCGCAAAGGCTGCAAAGATCAGCAGGACGCTTTCATAGATCCGGCTGCGGCTGACGAAATACCCCATGGTTCCGGCTGTGAAGACCAGGATGGCGATGGTCGCTGATATGGCGACAAGGATGCCTTGTATCCAGTTCACATCAATCAGCAAGAGATCGGTGTTGAAGATGAACACAAACGGCAGCGCCACGGTCCGCAAGCTGTAGAAGAAGGCGGTGAACCCCGTGCGGATCGCATCACCGCCCGACACCGCTGCGGCGGCGAAGCTGGCGAGCCCCACAGGCGGCGTCACATCGGCCATGATCCCGAAGTAGAACACAAACAGATGCACCGCGATCAGCGGCACAATCAGGCCGGACTGGGCGCCCAGTTCCACCACCACACCGGCCATCAGCGAGCTGACAACGATGTAGTTGGCGGTGGTCGGCAGCCCCATGCCCAGAACCAGCGACAGGATACCAACCATCACCAGCATCAGGATCAGATTGCCACCCGAGACAAACTCCACCAGTTCGGACATCACCTGCCCGACTCCGGTCAGCGTCACGGTGCCCACGATCACACCTGCAGTCGCTGTGGCCAGCGCGATGCCGATCATGTTGCGTGCGCCATCGATCAGACCGTTCCACAGGTCATGGACGCCTTCCATAAAGGAATTGGCCATATTGCTTTGACCGCGGAAGATCGCCTTGAGCGGTTTTTGCGTCAGCAGGATCATAAATAGCAGTGCAGTTGCCCAGAAGGCCGACAGCCCCGGGGATTTCTGCTCAATCATCAGGAAGTAGACCAGCACGATGATCGGCAGCAGGTAATGCAGGCCTGCCTTATAGATCTCGCCCACAACCGGCAGTTCGACCTCTTTGGCGTTGGGGTCATCCGGCACCAGGTCGTCCACGCCGGCAGCCAGCCACAACAGGGCGACATAAGCTGCGAACACCAGCGCCGACAGGGTCAGTCCGGAGGCGCCCGGCATGGTTGAGGTGATCCATTTGACCGGGTACTGCACGCCATAGCAGAGGGCTGCAAAACCGGCAAAGAACAGCGCCATGCCGCCAATTGTGCGACCCATGGAGACAACCCGGTTGCCCAGCGTCGGCATGTTCCGCTTCACTGCTTCCAGATGCACAATATAGACCAGCGCGATGTAGGAAATCGCGGCGGGCAGGAAGGCATGGGTGATCACCTCAACATAGGAGATGCCCACGTATTCCACCATCAGAAAGGCCGCAGCGCCCATCACCGGCGGCATGATCTGACCGTTCACGGAGGATGCAACCTCAACTGACCCCGCCTGCTCTGAGGTGAATCCCACACGCTTCATGAGCGGGATAGTGAAGGTGCCGGTTGTCACCACATTGGCGATGGATGAACCGGAGATCAGGCCGGTTGCGGCAGAGCCCACCACCGCGGCCTTGGCCGGGCCGCCGCGCAGGTGGCCAAGGGCGCCAAAGGCCATCTTGATGAAATAATTGCCGGCACCCGCCTTATCCAACAGCGCACCGAACAGCACGAAGAGAAAGACAAACTTGGTAGAGACGCCGAGAGCAATCCCGAACACGCCCTCGGAAGTGATCCACATATGGCTCATCGCCTTTTTCAGGCTGGCGCCCTTCCAGCGGATAACCTCAGGCACCCATTCAGAGGAGCCGAAGAACACATAGGCCAGGAAGATGGTCGCGATGATCGCCATCGCCGGGCCCAGGGCACGGCGGGCGGCTTCGAACAGCAAGATCAGACCTGCCAGCGCAAACCATTTATCCATATCATCGGCAAGCCCACCAGAGTCGACGATTTTCTGATAGAAAATATAGCCGTACATGGCAATTACGGTGCCAGCCAGCGCGAAAATCCAGTCCTGAATGGGAATGTAATTCCGCGGGCTTGACTTCAATGCGGGATAGGCGGCGTAGGCCAGAAAAATAGCAAAGGCCAAATGGATTTGCCGGGAATTGTTCACCACGCTGCCGGGCAGCAGCAGGTTGGAAACGGGTGAAGCCAGAATGACTTGGAACACCGACCAGATTACTGCGACAATAGCCAGGAACAGCCCCACACTTCCTACCGGATTGCGGGCGCCTGCGTCTGAGGACGCGACAAGTTCCTGAAGCTCTTCTTCGCTGAGCGGCCGATTTCCCTGTGCATCGGATGCCATGGATAATCTCCCCTGTGGCCGCCGTTTTTCCGGGGCCTGAAATTTAAAGCCTGGGCAGCGGCCTCAGGCAAAACGGGGCGCCAAATGCGCCCCGTTCCTTATGTTGGGTGGATTACTCGATCCAGCCTTTTTCTTTGTAGTACTTGGCCGCACCGGGATGCAGCGGTGCCGACAGACCGTCTGCAATCATCTCTTCCGGTTTCAGGTTGGCGAAGGCCGGGTGCAGCTTCTGGAAGGCTTCGAAGTTCTCAAACACCGAGCTGACAACCGCATAAACCGCATCGTCGGACACATCCGCCGCGGTCACGAAGGTTGCGCCCACACCAAAGGTGTTGGTGTCCGCATCCGACCCGCGGTACATGCCGCCGGGGATGGTCGCGGTCCGATAGAAGGAGTTGTCGCCAACCAGTTTCTCAACCGCTTCGCCGTCCACGGTGACCAGCACCGAGTCACAGGCGGTGGAGGCTTCCTGGATCGACCCCGACGGGTGGCCAACAGTATAGATCATTGCGTCAATCTGGTTGTCGCACAGTGCTGCCGACTGTTCAGCCGCCTTCAGCTCGGTTGCCAGGGCGAAATCTTCCATGCCCCAGCCCTTCGCTTCCATCAGCACTTCCATGGTGCCGCGCTGGCCGGAGCCCGGGTTGCCGATGTTGACGCGCTTGCCCTTGAGATCGTCAAAGGTTGAAATGCCGGAATCTGCGCGGGCCACAACGGTGAAAGGTTCCGGGTGCACTGAGAATACGGCGCGCAGACCTTCGAACGGGCCTGCTTCCTCGAATTTGGAGGTGCCATTGTAAGCGTGGTACTGCCAGTCAGACTGGGCCACGCCGAACTGCAGCTCGCCTTCGCGGATGGTGTTGATGTTGTAGACCGAACCGCCGGTGGATTCGACGGCGCATTTGAAGCCGTGCTCCTTGCGGCCCTTGTTCACCAGACGGCAGATGGCGCCGCCGGTCGGGTAATAAACACCGGTCACGCCGCCGGTGCCGATGGTGATGTATTCCTGAGCAAATGCTGCGGGTGCCGCAAAGGACGCCGCCACCAATGCACCGATAGCCAGCTGGGTGTGTTTCATGATCAAGTCTCTCCCACTTGTCTTATGATTTGCAGCCTGGCGCGAAGGGCAGTGAAACCGTGTTTACGGTACCTGCACGGCCACAGAATTCGGCGCGCCAGACCGGGCATGTGCGGATTATTATGCACGTGCAGAAGGGTTTCACCGGCCCCCCGCCAAGTCAAGGGTGCTATCTATTGACGCACCCTTCAAACCGTCATTTTTCTCCTAAATGACGAAGGTTAGATAATTTTCCCCGCCAGATTCCGGGTGTATTCCGCCACCTGTACACAAAGTTTTTGCTTGCAAGGAAAGTGAACCGCACAGCGATTCTTCCTGCGGGCAGCCGTGCCTCTGTGCCGCGCAACCTTGGCATCCATTCCAGGCGGATTTTTGCAGATTTGCGACAGTTTGAAAAACACCCTGGTGACAAATCATCCGGATGACGCTAATACGCACCACATAAAAATTGATCCGCGGTACTAAAAATTAACAAAGCAGACAGCATTAACGGGGAGCTAGCGGCAATGCTGCTGAGCCAAGTGATTACTGACAACCCGTCTTTGACGGATTTCTGGGCCTTGGAACGATGCGTTTCCGCTGAAGCCAGAAAGATACCCAGCGAGGCAAATGCGCCTTTGACCTGCGACGTGGAGCCCGAGTTCCGCTGCACGCCGCGGAAATGGGACCTGATCCTGTCGGCGGCCCATGATCGCGGCCTGCGAGCACGCCGCGCCTGATGACCGGCTGATCGCTGCCAGCCCTGCCGGACCTGCGGTTCTGATGGAAGAGAAAACCCCGCCAGTTGTCCTGGCGGGGTTGGCTGTTTTACTCTGCCGGCTGGGCTGCCGGTGTGCGTTTGATGCGTTCCCGCATCCCTTGCATCATGGCATACAGCACCGGCACCACTATAACGCCCACCACGGTCGCCGCCAGCATCCCGCCAAAGACGGCAATACCGATGGCACGCTGGCTGGCTGCCCCGGCTCCTGACGCAACCATCAATGGCACCACCCCCAGGAGAAAGGACAGCGCGGTCATCATCACCGCACGGAAACGCTGTTTGGCGGCCTCCTGCGCGGCATCACGGATCGAGAGCCCCGCGGCGCGCTGCTCCATCGCAAACTCGACAATCAAAATGGCGTTTTTCGACGCCAGGCCGATCAGCATGATCATCCCGATCTGCGTGTAAAGGTTGATGTCATTGCCGGCAATTGCCACCGCCGCCACCGCCCCGAACAGGGCCACGATCACCGACAGCAGGATCGCCACCGGCATTGTCCAGCTTTCGTATTGCGCGACCAGGAACAGATAGCCGAACAGAACCGCCATCGCCAGGATCACAGTGACCAGCCCCGCCGAGTCCAGCTGCTGCTGCGCCGTGCCCGTCCATTCAAAGGCATAACCCGGCGGCAGCGCCGTGGCGGCTTCCTCTTGCATCACCCGGATGGCATCGCCGGTGGACAGACCCTCAGCCGGCACAGCAGTGACAGTGGCCGAGCGGAAGATATTGTGCCGCTTCAGCAGCACCGGCCCCAAAACGTTTTCCACATCAATCAGGGTAGACAGCGGGACCATTTCACCGGACTGGGTCCGCACATACAGGCCGCCGATATCCTCGATCTTGTCGCGGTAGGTGCCCTCGGCCTGCAGCATCACCTTGTAAACGCGCCCGAACAGGTTGAAGTCGTTGACGTAATAGGACCCCAGATGCGCCTGCATGGTCTGGAAGACTTCGGAAATCGGCACATTCAGCGTCTTGGCTTTCTCGCGGTCCAGATCGACAAACACCTGCGGCACGTTGGCCCGGAAGGTTGTGTAGGACTGCGCGATTTCCGGACGCTGGTTGGCGGAATAGACCAGCGAGCCGACCGATTGCGCCAGATCCTGCGGGGTGCCGCCGGCCGTCTGCTGGATGGCCATTTCCACGCCTGCGGACATGCCCAGGCCCGAAATCGGCGGCGGGTTGAAGGCAACGATACTGGCAGCGGCTTCCCCGTTGGCAATGCCGTAGATCTGGCCGAGGATGGCATTGGGATGCAGCGCCTCGGTTTGCCGTTCATCCCAGGGGTGAAGGGAGGCGATGATCATGGCACCATTGGCCCCCGCCCCGTTCAGAAGGCTGAAACCATTCACCAGAACCGTGCCTTGAACACCGGGGATCTGCCGGATCTGCTCATCGATCCGTCCGGTTACTGTCTCCGTCCGCCCCAGCGCCGCTGCGTCAGGCAGTTGGACATCCACAAACAGATAGCCGTTGTCTTCAGCCGGCAGGAAGCCTTTCGAAGTGGCAGTGAAAATGCTGCCGGTGCCAAAGGCAACGGCCGCGATGATGGCAAGCCCGATCACTGGCAATCGCAGCAGCCGGGTGACGATGCTCAGATAGCCGCTGCGGACGCCGCCGATCATGTTCTCGAACAGTGCCAGCAAGCCTTTTGGCGGGCCGGAGCGCGCCTTGAGCACAATGGCACAAAGGGCCGGCGACAGCGTCAGCGCGTTGACCGAAGAGATCACAACCGCAACCGAAATGGTCACCGCAAACTGCGAGTACAGCTTGCCAGTGATCCCGGGCATGAAAGTCACCGGCACAAACACCGCCAGCAGCACCAAGGTTGTGGCAATCACCGGACCGGTGATCTGCCCCATCGCTTTGCGGGTGGCCTCAGCCGGGGGCAGCCCCTCCTCTGCGATGATCCGTTCGACGTTTTCCACCACCACGATGGCGTCATCCACCACGATGCCGATCGCCAGCACCAGTGCAAACAGCGAAATGGTGTTGAGCGACATGCCAAGCACCAGCAGGAAGGCAAATGTCCCGATAAGGGACACCGGGATGGCCACCGCCGGGATAATAGTCGCCCGGAAAGAGCCGAGGAAGATGAACACCACCGAGATCACCAGCGCAAAGGTCATCATTAGGGTGGAAATCACGTCATTCAGCGATTGTTCGACAAAATCCGTGGTGTTGAACGGCACGGAATAGGCAACATCGTCCGGGAAATCCCCCGACAGCCGGTCCATCTCTGCCAGCACAGCCTCGGACACCGCCAGCGCATTGGCGCCGGGAGACTGGTAGACAGCCAGGATGGTTGCCGGCACGCCGTCAAAATAGCCCGAGGAACTGTAATTGGAAGCCCCCAGTTCAACCTTGGCAATATCTCTGAGCCGGACAGTGCTGCCGCCGTCACCGGTGCGGATGACGATGTCCTCAAACTCGCTGACCTCGGTCAGACGGCCTTTGGACTTGATGGTGTATTGAAACACCTGATCGCCCGGAACCGGCGGTGCGCCCACCTGCCCGGCGGAGACTTCGATGTTCTGCTCGCGCACCGCGTTGATCACGTCACCGGGTGAAATCCCGAGGCCGGCCATCTTGTTCGGATCCAGCCAGACCCGCATGGCGTATTCGAAATTGGTCAGGATGTCTGCCTTACCCACCCCTTCGACGCGGGCCAGGGCATCCTTGATGTTGATAGCGGCATAGTTGGACAGAAACACGTTGTCATACGAGCTGTTGGGCGATGTCAGGGCCGCAACCAGCAGCATGTTGGAGGAGCTTTTCTGCGTCACCACACCGTTTGCCGTGACCTCGGACGGCAGTGCCGCTGTCGCCTGCGCCACCCGGTTCTGCACGTTGACGGATGCAATATCGGCATCAGTGCCAACTTCAAAGGTCACAGAGAGAGAGTAACTGCCGTCGTCAGCTGATGTGGAGGACATGTAGAGCATCCCGTCCACCCCGTTGACCTGCGCCTCGATCGGCGCGGCGACGCTTTTTTCAACGGTTTCGGCATTGGCACCGGGATAGCTGGCGGTGACGTTCACCACCGGCGGGGTGATTTCCGGGAACTGCGCCACCGGCAGCGCGAAATAGCCGATCACCCCCATGACCGTCAGCACCAGCGAGATAACAATCGCGAACTTCGGCCGCGAGATGAAAATAGAGGAAAACATCGCTTATTCTCCTGCCTGGGCGGCCAGCACCGGGTCCACTTCCACGCCCGGGCGGATTTTCTGCAGGCCTTCGACCACAACGGTTTCCCCATTTGTCAGCCCGTCCAGCACGATGATGCCAGTGCCCTGCACATCGCCAGTGACGATATAGCGCTGGGCCACCTGGTTCTGATCATCCACCACCAGAACAAACGGCCCCTGCTGATCGCGCTGGATCGCGGCCTGGCTGATGATGATCCGGTCGACCGCCTCCTGCGACTGCAAGCCAACGGTCAGAAAGGCGCCATCCAGAATCAGCCGGTGGTCGTTTTGAAACTGCGCCCGCACGGTCACAGCGCCGGTGGCCGGATCAACCCGGTTGCCGGCAAAGGCGATCCGTCCTTTTTCCTCCAGCTCGGCGCCATTGGGCAGGACGACAAACACTTCCGGTGCGGTATCGGTATCGGACCGTTCAATACCCTCGGCCTGCAGCTCCTGCAAAATTTCGACGAACTGCTTTTCGTTCAAAGAAAAGGAAACATAAACAGGTGCTTCGCGCACGATATTGACAAGAGCAGCACCGCTGGGGTTGACCACATCCCCGATGCTGACCTCGACACGCCCGACCCGGCCGGAAAAGGGTGCGTGAATCTCGGTATAGCTCAGGTCCAGTTCGGCCTGCTTGATGGCGGCCGCAGCGGCGCGGACCTGGGCCTCTGCCACCAATTCATTGGCGCGGGAGGTGTCCCGGTCGGCCTCGGGCACCGAGCCGCGTTCGAACAGCTCCTGCTTGCGGGCCAGATCCAGCGAGGCGAGCTCCAAATTGGCCTCCGCCTGGGCCAGTTCGGCGCGGCGGCTTTCCAGAACGGCCTCATAAGCGCTGCGTTCGATGCGGAACAGCACGTCGCCCTTTTCCACCTCAGCGCCATCTTTGACCAGCACCTCTTCGAGGTAGCCATTGACCCGGGCCATGATGTTGGCCTTGTCGATCGCTTCACCGCGGCCGATGAAGGTTGAGGTGTCCTTGATCGGCTTAACCACTGCCTGCGACACCGAAACCTTTGGCGCAGCACCCTGCTGTGCAAACGCCGCATCCGCACTGGCCAAGCCTACCGCTGCAATTGCTGCAAGCCCGGTCCAGCCGGTCAGGCCCCTGTTCCAGAAACTCTTCATCCTTGAGCCTTTCAATTTGACAGAAATAATCCGAGCGGCCGGTTTTCCGGTGCGCACTCTCGTTTTCAAAACATAACCCTATTGAATACTGCGCGGGCTGCTCTCTGCAAGCAACACACGTTCCGGCAGCCCAATTCAGTTGCGAAAACCCGCGATTTGCCTGCGGCCTTCCGCAACGAAACCTTGCGCGCAACGCGCAATTCAGGGAAACCGGAAATCAGCCTGCCGGCCAATCCGGCACCGGCAGCTGCGCCGCTACGAAAAAGAGGGAACTCCGATGAAAGTGAATGGCACCCATTACCGCTCCCTTTGGTGGGATCACGATCACGACGCGCTGCAGATCATTGACCAGCGCTGGCTGCCGCATGACTTCCGCGTCCAGCAGCTGAACACGCTGCAGGAATTCGCCGATGCAATTGTTGAGATGCGGGTGCGCGGCGCACCGCTGATCGGTGCGACGGCAGCCTATGGCATGGCCCTGGCGATGCGGCTGGATTCGTCGGATGCGGCGATGGATCAGGCCTGGAGCTTTCTCAACGCCACCCGCCCGACCGCCATCAACCTGCGCTGGGCGCTGGACCGCTGCCGCAACCACCTGCGGCCGCTGGCGGCAGGGGAACGCGCTTCAGCCGCGCTGGCACTGGCGCATGAGATCGCGGACGAAGATGTCGGGATCAACCGCAGCATTGGTGAGCACGGGCTGGAGCTGATCAAGCAAGTCGCCGCGAAAAAGCCTGCGGGCGAGCCGGTCCGCCTGCTGACCCATTGCAACGCCGGCTGGATCGCCACCGTCGATTGGGGCACCGCCACCAGCCCGATGTACCAGGCGCATGACGCAGGCATCCCGATCCATGTCTGGGTCGATGAGACCCGACCGCGTAATCAGGGCGCCCTGACCTCCTGGGAGCTGGGCAGCCACGGTATCAGCCACAGCTATATCACCGACAATGCCGGCGGCCACCTGATGCAGCATGGCCAGGTGGATCTGGTGATCACCGGCACCGATCGCACCACCCGCCGCGGCGATGTCTGCAACAAGATCGGCACCTATCTGAAGGCGCTGGCAGCCAAAGACAACGGCGTGCCTTTCTACGTCGCCCTGCCCTCGCCGACTATCGACTGGACCGTTTCGGACGGAGTTGCCGAAATTCCGATCGAAGAACGCAGCGAACGTGAAATCACCCATGTTCAAGGCAAGACCGAAGATGGCACTATCGGAGTGGTTCAAGTCACCCCGGATGGCACACCCGGCGGCAACCCGGCCTTTGACGTGACCCCGAACCGGCTGGTCACCGGCCTGATCACCGAACGCGGGATCTGCGAAGCCTCCGAAGACGGCCTGGCCAGGCTGTTTCCGGAAATGGCCGCCGCCAGATCCGCTTGAGACCGGAGGATTTTGCGTGAAGCCTCCTCATCAGGACAGCCGCGGCCTGCGGCAGGCAGTGATCGACGCCTGCCTGGAGATGAATGCCATGGGTATCAATCAGGGCACTTCCGGCAATATCTCGGTGCGTGCAGGAGATATGATGCTGATCACGCCCTCCGGTGTGCCCTATGAAAAGATGACGCCCAAGGATCTGGTGCGGATACCATTGGACGGCAGCCAGTTACCGGACGGCCAGTTGAAACCTTCCACGGAATGGCCTTTTCATCTTGCCATCCTGCAGGCTAAGCCCGCGGTTAACGCAGTGGTTCACGCGCATCCTGTCTATTGCAGCGCCTTGGCTATGAACCGTCAGGCAATCCCGGCCTGCCACTATATGGTCGCGGCCTTTGGCGGTTCAGATGTGCCGGTGGCAGAATATGCGCTGTTCGGCAGTCAGGAGCTGTCGGATAACATCACCCGCAGTTTGCAAAACCGCAGCGCCTGCCTGATGGCAAATCATGGCGCTGCGGCCACCGGTGAAAGCCTGTCGCGCGCACTCTGGCGCATGGGAGAATTGGAAGTGTTAGCAAAAGGTTATGCGACGAGCCTCACAATGGGTAAGCCGCACATCCTGTCGGAAGATGAAATGCAGGAAGTTACCGCCGCCTTCGCGGACTATGGCCTGAAGGACAGCCGCTAGCTTGCATCAATGCAAAGACAGACCAGTAGGTGACTGCGAAATCCGCCTATGCAAACTGGACATTCGAAAGAACAAAGGCCTGCAGCAAGAACGCGCTGCAGGCCTTTGTTTCTATTGGTACCCAAGGCCGGACTCGAACCGGCACGCTGTCACCAGCGGGGGATTTTGAATCCCCTGCGTCTACCATTCCGCCACTTGGGCCACGTCCTGTTCCTAGCCAAGCCAGACGCCGAGGTCCAGAGGCAAAACGGAACTTTGCCGCCAAAAATCGAGCCCCGGTAAATTCACCGGCGGCAAAGGTTGACGGAACGCTGCGCGCATGCCACCTCATCTTGCAAAACCCGTTGAGGATGCAGGGCGCAAAATGCTGAAACCGCTATACAACCGGACGATGGCCTTGGCTGACCATCCCAAGGCGCTTTGGTGTTTGGCCGCTGTCGCCTTTGTCGAAAGCTCCGTGTTCCCGATCCCGCCGGATGTGCTGATGATCCCGATGATCCTGGCCCGTCCGTCCCGCGCCTGGCTGGTTGCGCTGGTGGCCTTGGCGGCCTCGGTCGCGGGCGGCGTGCTTGGCTATGCAATCGGTGCGTTCTTTTACGAAGGCATCGGCCAGCCGGTGCTGGAGGCGATGGGCAAAGGCGATGCCATGGCAGAATTCAACACCCGCTTTAACGATTTTGGCTTTTGGGCTGTGCTTGGCGCCGGCATCACACCGTTCCCCTATAAAGTGATAACCATTATGTCGGGCTGGACCGGAATGCCGATCGGTACTTTCATTGCCACTTCTATCCTTGCACGTGCATTGCGTTTTTTCATCGTCGCTGGGCTGCTCTGGAAATTCGGATCCCCAATCCGTGACTTTATTGAACGCCGCCTGGGCCTGGTTTTTACGGCCTTCATGGTTGTTCTGTTTGGCGGCTTCCTGCTGGTAAGGTTCATCTGACTATGCACCGATTTCTGATCTTCGTCGCGGCGGGCGGCTCGGCTGCGCTGCTGTTAGGGGCGCTGGGGTTCCAGTACATTGGCGAAATGCCGCCCTGTAAACTCTGCTATTGGCAGCGCTATCCGCATGCCGCCGCCGCTGGGATCGGCGTTTTGGCGCTGATCATTCCGGGCGCGCTGCTGCCTTATCTGGGGGCGCTGGCGGCCCTGACCACAGCAGGGATAGGCGCCTTTCACACCGGGGTTGAACGAGGCTGGTGGGAAGGTCCGTCCACCTGCACGTCCGGTCCGATTGGCGGATTGTCTCCCGATCAACTAATGGACCAGATCATGGCCGCACCGCTGGTGCAATGCGATCAGGTGCCTTGGGAACTGCTGTCACTGTCCATGGCCAGCTGGAATGCCATTGCGTCCTTTGGTCTGGCACTGCTTTGGGTCGCAGCCGCCAACCATACCCGCAAGCAGGGTTAACCTTATGGAAAGTTGAGGTGCGGCAGCTAACCCATTGATTACGCCGCAGCCCCTCCAGACATCAGCTGTCCTTTTTAGTGGCCAGCAGCAGATTTGTTTCGCTGCTCACAATCCCTTCAAAGGTGCGGATCTTGGCCAAAGCCGTGTCCAGCGTTTCCAGGGTCTCGGTGCCAAGCTCCACTATCAGGTCCCAGCGCCCGTTGGTGGTGTGAATGGCCCGCACCTCTGGAAGGCCCTGCAGCTGCCGGGTGATCCGGCTGGTGCCGCGGCCTTCGATCCCGATCAGCATCAGCCCGCGGACCGGATCGCGCAGCACGTCCTCCTTCAGCACCACAGTAAATCCCAGGATGTCGCCCCGCGCCTGCAACCGCTCGATCCGGGCCCGCACTGTGGTGCGTGACAGGCTCAGCTCCAGCGCCAGATCCGACAGAGACGCCCGTGCGTTGTGCCGCAGGGCCGACACCAGCCGCTCATCCGTTTTGTCCATTGCTCACCTCAAATCGATCAATCACTGCCCTTTATGGACAAAATGCGTGCTGGAATCCATCGCATATCGGAGGTTTCTAGTATGAAATCAGATTTTTTGAGAGGCCAAAACGGTGACTTCGCAACATTGCATCCTTATTGGCGCGCCGGTGGACAGTGGAAAACGCCGGGCCGGCTGCCTGATGGGCCCCGACGCTTACCGGACTGCCGGGCTTGCCCCCGCGCTGGAAAGTCTTGGGCATACAGTTGAGGACCTCGGAAACCTGGATCCCGAACCCCATGCACCCGATGGCTACGATGGCTACGATGGCAACGATGGACTGGTTTTTGCCCGCAATGAAACAATCGGCTGGACCGCACGTTTGGCCCAGGCTGCTGAAGACGCTCTTGAGAGCGGCCTCCCCGTTTTCCTGGGCGGCGATCACTCGCTCTCGCTTGGCTCGGTCGCAGGAGCTGCGAATTATGCTGCCAAGGCAGGCAGGCCATTGTTTGTTCTGTGGCTGGACGCGCATACCGATTTCCACACACCGGAAACATCTGACAGCGGCAACCTGCATGGAACGCCGGTTGGATATTTCACTGGCCGCAATGGGTTCGAGGGCTTTCCTGAGGTCTCCAACCCGGTCCCGCAGGAGAATGTCTGCATGATTGGCCTGCGGTCTGTCGACACCCAGGAACGGCTTGCCCTGGAAGGCAGCTCCATCCGCACCCATGACATGCGCCACATCGATGAGAATGGCATTGCGGGTCCGCTGAACCGCTTCCTGGAGCACGTCGCCCAGGCCAACGGTATGCTGCATGTCTCGCTGGACGTGGACTTTTTGGACCCGTCCGTCGCCCCGGCAGTTGGCACAACTGTTCCCGGCGGCGCCACGGTGCGCGAGGCACATCTGGTTTGTGAAATCCTGCATGACTCCGGGCTGATGACCTCCTTGGATCTGGTGGAATTGAACCCGTTTCTGGATGAGCGCGGCCGCACAGCGCATTTGATGGTGGACCTCTGCGCCTCGGCCCTGGGCCGCCGCGTCTTTGACCGCCCGACACGGAGCTATCAGTGAACAGCCTGCAAGCCCCCTCTGCCGTGGTCATGATCCGGCCGCATCATTTCCGTTCAAACCCGGAAACACAGGGCGACAACGCCTTCCAAACGCTGGCAGATACCTCAACCAAAACCACCTCGGCCCAGGCACTGGCGGAGTTCGACGGCGCGGTGGAAACTCTGCGCGGCGCAGGTGTCGCTGTTCACGTGTTTGATGACACCACAACCGAGACCCCGGACAGTGTATTTCCGAACAACTGGTTTTCCACCCATGCCGGCGGGCATATCGCAATTTACCCAATGTTCGCGGGCAACCGGCGCAAGGAACGGCGCTGGGACGTGATCGAACTGCTGAAGCGGGAGTATCGGGTACAGGATGTGATCGATTATTCCGGACTGGAACAGGACGAGCTGTCTCTGGAAGGCACCGGCGCCATGGTGCTCGACCATATCGGGCGCATTGCTTACACGGTAAAATCCAACCGCGCGGACCCTGTGCTGCTGGAACGGTTTTGCACCCATTTCAACTTTGAACCCATGGTGTTCGAAGCCAAAGATGAAGCTGGCCGCGACGTTTATCACACCAATGTATTGATGGGGATCGGCACCGAATACGCGTTGATCTGCCTCGATATGATCGTTGATCCTGCGCGCCGTTCCGAAGTTGCCGCGCGGCTGGAAGAGACCGGCCGCCGTGTGATTGATCTGACCCAGGATCAGATCGTCAATTTCGCTGGAAACGCGCTGGAACTCACTGGCAAGAAACGTATTCTTGCCCTTTCTGCCAAGGCACTGGACGCCTTGCGTCCGGACCAGGTTACAGAAATTGAAAGGAGCGCAGAGCCGCTCCCCCTGACCATTCCGACCATCGAAACCGCAGGCGGGTCGGTGCGCTGCATGCTGGCAGGCATTCACCTCAGCCCCCGTGAAAGGATTTCCGCATGACACAGCCTTCGGAAAAAGCACTGGTGCCATTTGTCAGCGTCGACAATATGATGCGCCTCGTTCATCACATCGGCATCGAGCAGATTTTGCGCGATCTGGCAGGTTATGTGGAAGACGATTTCAAACGCTGGGAGCTGTTCGACAAGACCCCGCGCGTTGCCAGCCATTCGGATGTCGGCGTGATCGAGCTGATGCCGACCTCTGACGGCGAGGCCTATGGCTTCAAATATGTGAACGGCCATCCCAAGAACACATCCGAAGGCTTGCAGACTGTTACCGCCTTTGGCCTGCTGGCAGATGTCTACACCGGCTATCCGGTGCTGCTGACCGAGATGACCATGCTGACCGCTCTGCGCACCGCGGCGACGTCAGCAATGGCTGCCAAGTATCTGGCACCAAAAGGGTCAACCACGATGGCAATGATCGGAAACGGAGCCCAGTCGGAATTCCAGACACTGGCGATGAAAGCGATCATCGGCCTGAAATCTGTGCGTCTTTATGACAAAGACGCGGCTGCGACTGCAAAATGCGCCCGGAACCTTGAAGGTCTCGGGGTTGAGGTTGTGTCCTGTAAAACGCCGGAAGAGGCGATTGAAGGTGCCCAGATCCTTACAACTTGCACAGCGGACAAGCTAAACGCCACCATCCTGACCGACAACATGGTCGGCAGCGGCGTGCACATCAACGCAATCGGCGGTGACTGCCCAGGCAAGACGGAATTGGCAGCCGGCATCCTCAGCCGCTCTGACGTCTTTGTCGAATACCCGCCGCAAACCCGGATCGAAGGCGAAATCCAGCAAATGCCGGAAGACTTTGCCGTCACCGAACTGTGGGAAGTGATTTCAGGCCAGAAACAGGGCCGCACCGGTGACAGGCAAATCACGCTGTTCGACAGCGTCGGCTTTGCCATTGAGGATTTTTCTGCTCTCCGTTACATCCGCGACCGCATCAAAGGCACGGACTATTTCATCGATCTGGACATGCTCGCAGATCCGGACGATCCGCGCGATCTGTTTGGTATGCTTCAGCGCGCAAAAAGCTGATCCCATGCAAAGGCGGCCCGCTCAACTGAGGCCGCCGGCACCTCCGGCCTTTCCGTTTGACCGCCGCTTTCCGCGGCTCGTGCTGGCAGCGCTCCAGGGGATCTGAGCGTCTGTCCCCGCCAGGGACAAGCACACAGGCGGAGAGGCCGGAAACCTTATACTGCCGTCCCTTAAAGAGCTTTCTTCAAGAGGATCTTTTCTCAGGCGTCCAGTTCAGTATCCCAATAGAGGAAATCCATCCAGCTATCATGCAGATGGTTGGGCGGGAATTTACGCCCGGTATTGCGCAGCTCTTCTGCGCCTGGACGGCGCGGCGGTTTGCGCAAGGACATGCCAGCCCGGTGCAAAGACTTGGACCCTTTCTTGAGATTGCAGGGGCTGCAAGCCGCCACCACGTTCTCCCAGCTTGTCACCCCGCCGGCCGCACGCGGCACCACATGGTCAAAGGTCAGGTCGCCCTTGCTGCCGCAGTACTGGCAGTGGAATTCATCCCTCAAAAACAAATTAAAGCGCGTGAAGGCCACGCGCTTTTGAGGTTTCACATAATCTTTCAGCACCACCACTGACGGTATTCGGATCTCGGTACTGGGACTGTGCACCACTTCATCATACTCAGCCACAATCGCCACGCGGTCGAGCCAGGCCGCCTTGACCGCGTCCTGCCAGGACCACAAGGACAACGGGTAATAGGATAATGGCCGGTAGTCTGCATTCAGCACCAGCGCCGGGTGCTGTTTCAGCGCCCCTGGAGATCTGACAAACTCTGCTCTGAAATCGCCATCCATTGTGAACGTCTTCCTCGCCCTGATCTTCCGTTTTCCGGAACCAGAGCGGGGAACCCGCCCCAGCTTTCATTTGACTATATCTCGTGGTTAGCGCCTGACAAGCCCTGATGATCCACAATATCTCGGGATCAGGCTAAGCTGATTCTATGACAATGCGGTGAAAGTTATCCACAGGCCTGCCTGGCGTTCGCTCTTGCCCTGCCTGATTGGCCCGCCTATTGCCGTGCCATGACCCGTCTGATCCGCTTCAACAAACCTTATGATGTGCTGCCCCAGTTTACCGACCGCGGCAGCCAGGGCAGCCCCCGTGCGACGCTGAGCAATTTCATTGACTGCCCCGGTGTTTATGCTGCAGGCCGTCTTGACCGGGACAGCGAAGGGCTGATGCTGCTGACAGACAACGGCCGGCTGCAGTCCTGGATCACTGACCCGAAACATAAGATGGACAAAACCTATTGGGTCCAGATCGAGGGTGCACCTGACGCTGATGCTCTTAAGTTGCTTTCAGCAGGGATTGAACTCAAAGACGGAATGACTCTGCCAGCCAAAGTCCGGCTGATGGATGAGCCGCCGGGCCTTTGGGCCCGCACACCGCCTGTCCGGATGCGCAAGACCGTCCCCGACAGCTGGTTAGAACTGACAATCCGCGAGGGCCGCAACCGGCAGGTAAGGCGGATGACAGCTGCGGCCGGACACCCGACGCTGCGCCTGATCCGCTATAGCATCGGCGCTTGGACACTGGACGGGCTGGCCCAGGGTGCGTGGGACGATCTTGAAGCCCCAAGGGTCCCAGGACCGCCCAAACCCTCGCAAAAACCGCCCCGCAGGCCCAAGTCATCTGCGAACCGGAACCCGGTAAGTGACAGGCCGCGGCGGCGCTGATATTCTGTCAGCATGCCACCGCAAGCCCCTGCCCCCAAAGCCATTCTGGAAACAGCGCTCTATGTCGATGATCTGGACGCGGCGGAAGAATTCTACGGCCGGATCCTGGGGCTTGAGCGGATTCAACGGATCGGTGACAGGCACGTCTTCTTTCGCTGCGGAACTTCGGTATTGCTGATTTTCAACGCTCAGGAAACCATAAAGCCGCCTGGCAATCCGCGTTTGCCAGTGCCGCCGCATGGCAGCAGCGGCCCGGGGCACATATGCTTTGCCCAGCCGCGGGCAGACCTGCTTTTGATGCGCGGCCGTCTGGTGGCATCAGGGGTTGAAATAGAGGCTGAGTTCGACTGGCCCAGCGGAGCACGCTCCCTCTACTTCCGCGACCCCGCAGGAAACTCGATTGAAATCGCCGAGCCGCAGCTCTGGACTTTCTGAACTGGCGGCAGCGCGCCGGAAAATTTAAATTTTCCGGACAAAATTCTTGCCAGGAATTTTACGGGTCCGCAGGGGCCGACCCGGGGCGCCTCATCTTTGATGGGGCAGCACCAGGGCGGGAATCCTTTGATCCGGCCCTACAATCCCAGCTTATCGCGCATAAAGGCCAAGGCTACGCTTAAGCCATCCGGTGCGATGCCATGGCCTGTGCCCTTTTGAATATGGGCAAAGACATCCTGGAAACCGGCCTCCTGCAAAGCTTCCGCCGCTTCCGGCAAGGATTGCACCGGCACCACGTCGTCCTGATCTCCGTGCACCAGCAGGATCGGCATCTTGGATACGGCTTCGTCCTTGAGCAGCTCAGGCGCCAGCAGACGGCCGGAAAAGGCAACAATGCCAGCCACCGCGTCTTCGCGCCGCGGCGCTATTTGCAGGCTCATCATTGTGCCCTGGCTGAACCCGAACAGCACCACCTGTTCCGGCAGCACGTCCTCGTCCACCATCAGCGCATTCAGGAAGGCATTCAGATCTTCTTCGGCCGCTTGCATGCCGCGCATGCTCTCCTCTTCCGAGGAGCCGTCGATCCAGGGGATCGGAAACCACTGATACCCCATCGGGGCGCCGGCACAGGCCTCAGGCGCGTCAGGCGCGACAAACAGCGTATCCGGCAAATGTTCAGCCAAAGGGTCCGCCAGACCCAGCAGATCGGCGCCATTGGCGCCATAGCCATGCAGGAACACCACAATCGAGCGGATATCGCCGGAGACCGGTTCTTTGCGGCCGGCATTCAGTACACGAGTCATCGGATCCCTTCCCTGTCCTTCGCCACCCGGTAATAGGCCCAGAGAATGCGCGCCGCAACCGATCGCCAGGGCGACCAGTCTTCGGCCATTTGCCGCATCTCGCGGTCCTTTGGGCGGGCCGGCAGTTCGAACAGCACCCGTGCGGCCTCCTGCAGGGCCAGATCACCGTGGGCAAAGACATCGGCCCGGCCCAGCGAAAACATTGCATAAATCTCAGCCGTCCAAACACCGACCCCCGCGACCTCGACCAGACGTGCAATCACTTCCGCGTCCGGAACATCCCGCAACGCTTTGAAATCAATGCGTGCCTCTGCCAGCGCGCGGGCATAGCGGATCTTCTGGCGGCTGAGGCCCGCTGCGCGCAAATCCTCATCCGTGGCCCAAAGGATCTTACGCGGTCCGGTAAGCTTGGCTGCCTTCATCCGCACCCAGATCGCCCTAGCAGAGGCCACACTCACCTGCTGGCTCACAATTGCGCTCAACAGTTCGGCAAACCCGTCCGGCCTACGGCGCAGCGGCAATGGGCCGGTCAATTTCAACGCATCGGCAAACCGGCTGTCATGCGCCGCAAGCCATTCGGCGCCCTCACTCACGCAAGCGTCGCATTGGATAATCCGTCCCACCCCCGGCAGGAATGCCTGTCCATCTGACGCCACGTTACCTCCTGATTGGCGGTGGTTGAAAGAAACCGTGATCGCAGGGCCTGACCC
This sequence comes from Leisingera sp. F5, assembly GCF_001593695.1. Classification (NCBI taxonomy): domain Bacteria; kingdom Pseudomonadati; phylum Pseudomonadota; class Alphaproteobacteria; order Rhodobacterales; family Roseobacteraceae; genus Leisingera; species Leisingera sp. F5. Next base: position 166,899 of record NZ_LUKH01000001.1, read on the forward strand.
GCTGGCTTGCTCCTGCACATATTCACAGCTACGCATCCCACATGACTATGAGCATGACCACCCCCAGCGACGCGGTCGCCAAGAAAAACGTTGCCATCCTGGTGCTGGCCCAGGCGATCCTCGGCGCCCAGATGCCGATGATTTTCATCGTGGGCGGCCTGGCCGGACAGTCACTGGCCTCGAACCCCTGTTTTGCAACGCTGCCGATTTCGCTGATTGTCGGTGGCTCGATGCTGGCGGCCACACCCATCTCGGCCATTATGCAGCGCTGGGGCAGGAAGGCCGGATTTTTTACCGGCGCGGCCTTTGGATCTGTTGGCGGTCTGGTCGGCGCTTACGGGCTGTACCTTGGTTCCTTTCCCATCTTTCTGCTCGGCAGCCTGCTGACCGGCGTTTACATGAGCGCACACGGATTCTACCGTTTTGCTGCCGCTGATACGGCGTCCGAGGCGTACCGCCCCAAGGCGATTTCCTATGTCATGGCCGGTGGCCTTGCCGCCGCTGTCATTGGGCCGCAGATTGTGAAGTTAACCAGCCAAGCCTTTGTTATTCCCTTTCTCGGAACCTATCTTGCGGTGATCGCAGTCAACGTCTTAGGGGCTGCACTGTTCCTGTTTCTGGACATTCCGAAGCCGCCCGCACCCAGTGAAGACAGCCCCAGGGGCCGCAGCCGCCTGGAGCTGCTGAAGACCCCGGTGATTGCGGTTGCCGTGATTTGCGCCATGGTGTCATACGCCTTGATGAACCTGGTGATGACTTCCACACCGCTGGCGGTGGTGGGCTGCGGCTTTACCGAAGGCAATGCCGCCGACGTGGTCACCTCTCACGTTCTGGCGATGTATGTGCCGTCCTTCTTTACCGGCCACCTGATCGCCCGCTTCGGTGTGGAAAAGATCGTGGCGGCAGGCCTTGTGATCCTTGCCGGTGCCGGTGCTGTTGCCCTGCAAGGTGTCGAAATCGAAAACTTCTTCATCGCACTGGTGCTTTTGGGAGTGGGCTGGAATTTTGGTTTTATCGGCGCCACCACGATGCTGGCCGGCGCCCATGAAAGCTATGAGCGCGGCCGGATGCAGGGGCTGAACGACCTTTTGGTTTTTGGCGGGGTCACCATGGCATCGCTGGCATCGGGCGGGCTGATGAACTGCTCGGGCGGCAACCCGGCCGACGGCTGGAGCGCCGTGAACATGGCGATGGCGCCCTTCCTGGTGCTGGCCGGCGGCGCGCTGATGTGGCTGGTGATGCGCCCTAAAGAAGCCTGACGTCCCATCGTAGAATCCTGACTTCCCCTCGCAATACAAAGAAAGGCGCCCAATCAGGCGCCTTTTTCTTTGATTTCTATCTACCAGCGGCCAAAGACCGCACGCCTCATCAGGCCCGTTCTTCGCCGGAATTCGCTTTGCCCCAATGCGCCCTGCGCCACCCGCTCCGGCTGTTGCTCCGCCTGTTTCAGAATGGCCTCTGCCTGCCAGCCCGCCAGCAACGCCCGCCCTGCCGGTTTCGAAACCGCGCTGCGGTCTGAACGGGCTTTATTCAGCTGCTGCAACCCTTTGCGCGCCAAAGCTTGCACACCTTCCAAAGTGCCATCCAGCAGCGGGATCCGCTTTTGCGCTTCCAGTTCCGGAATGGCGCGCAACCAATTGGCAATACCCGCGCCATAGGCAAAACCCCTTACCACGGCTTCATCCGCCTGGCCTAGTGACGCTGCCGCCATCCACATCAGCGAACCGCTGGTGCGATCAATGTAGCTATCAAATTCAGCTTCATCAGCAAAGGGATCCTTGTATATATCCCAACGCCGCGCCTCAGCCATGCCGTCGATGCAGGCAGCCAGTTCCGGCTTCAGCAGCCGTCCCAATGGCGTGGCCGCATAGTGGCGGCGGACAGCCCCCCCCTCGGCAATCTCGGTGCCTGCATCGCGCCACCATTGCACCCGCATTTCAGCAATCATACTCTCCTGGCTGGCCCAGGGTGCCCGGGCCAGTTCAATATTGAAGGCATAGAGCGCAAACAGCAACGGCCGCGCCTGAACCGGCGCAGCCATCGTGGCCAAAAACCGGTCCGGGTCGCTTTTCTGGACCAGCTCGGCGCAGGCCTTCAGATCAGCATCAAACGTCATCCGCCTGCCCGGCCCCGCCGTCATGGATCAGCTTCCAGCGGATCGCGTCAAGCAGAGCTTCAAACGACGCATCGATTATGTTCGGGCTGACGCCAACCGTGGACCACCGATGTCCCTGGCTGTCTTCGCTGTCGATAATAACCCGTGTCACCGCCTCGGTGCCGCCTTGAGTGATGCGCACCTTAAAATCGACCAGCCGCATATCTTCCAGCTGTGCAGAATAGCGCCCCAGGTCCTTGCTCAATGCCCGTGCCAGTGCGTTGACCGGACCACGGTCGCTGCCGGTGTCATCAAGGGATTCACTGACAGACAGCCGCTTTTCGCCATCGACCTTAACCACCACAACGGCCTCTGACAGGCTGACCATCCGGTTGTATTTGTTCTTGCGCCGCTCGACGGTGACCTTGTAACGCTTGACCTCAAAGAACTCAGGCAATTGCCCCAGCTCCTTGCGCGCCAGCAGCTCAAACGACGCCTGTGCAGTGTCATAAGAGTAGCCTTCCGCCTCACGCGCCTTGATCCGTTCCAGAATCCTCGCCAGCGCCGGATTGCCTGTGTCCACACTCAGCCCCGCATCGGTCAAACGCTTGCGCAGGTTCGACTGCCCGGCCTGGTTCGACATCGGTATAACCCGTGCGTTGCCAACCTTGCCCGGCTCAATGTGTTCATAAGTCGAAGGATCCTTGAGGATCGCGCTGGCGTGCAGCCCCGCCTTATGGGCAAAGGCCGAGGCTCCCACATAAGCCGCCTGCCGCATCGGAACCCGGTTCAGGATATCGTCCAGCATCCGGCTGATCCGGGTCAGGCCTTCAAGGGCATTGTGGCTGACACCAGTTTCAAACTGACTGGCATAGGGTTCTTTCAACAACAGGGTCGGGATCAGCGCGGTCAGATTGGCATTACCGCAGCGTTCACCCAAGCCATTCAGCGTGCCTTGGATCTGCCGCGCTCCGGCTTCCACCGCCGCAAGCGAGCAAGCGACGGAATTTTCCGTGTCATTATGGGTATGTATGCCCAGTTTCTCACCTGGAATTCCGGCGGCAATAACCTCTGAGACGATTTGTTTCACTTCGGATGGAAGCGCGCCGCCATTGGTGTCGCACAGCACCACCCAGCGCGTGCCGGCCTCCAGCGCAGCCCGGCAAGCATCCAGGGCATAACCGGGGTTATCCTTGTAACCGTCAAAGAAATGCTCGGCATCAAACAACGCCTCGCGCCCCTGCGCCACGATATGGGCGACCGAGGCACGGATGTTTTCCAGGTTCTCTTCCTGCGTGATCCCCAGGGCATGGGTCACATGGTAGTCATGGCTCTTGCCCACCAGACACACCGCTGGCGTGCCGGCATTCATCACCGCCGCCAGAACATCGTCGTTTTCCGCTGACCGCCCTGTCCGCTTGGTCATTCCAAACGCAGTCATTGTGGCGCGTGTATCAGGCGCCTCGTTGAAAAACGCGCTGTCGGTCGGGTTTGCGCCTGGCCATCCGCCTTCGATGTAGTCGATGCCCAGGCCGTCAAGCGCCTGGGCGATCTGCTTTTTTTCTGCGGTGGAGAATTGTACCCCCTGAGTCTGCTGCCCGTCCCGCAATGTGGTGTCGTAGAGATAGAGGCGTTCTTTTGCCATCACAGCCCCTCCAGCTTGGCCGGGTCAAAACCGGCACCTGGCACCAGTTCGACACCTGCTTTGCTCATTCTTACTTCCAAACCCGCTCCAACAAAGGCCGTCTTCAGTCGGTCAACCTCAGAAAAGTTCTTCGTTTCCATAGCCTTCTGACGCGCTTTGAACAGAGTTTCTTCATAGCCGGAGAGATCCGCTGACGGTCCGGCAGCCCACGCCCCCATCTCTGCTGTCAGCAGCCCCAGCAAATTGGCAGAGGCCAGCAGGCCGGCTGCGTCACCGGAGGCCGCCAGTTTGTGCAGCTCTGCAATGACACCAGCGGTATTAAGGTCATCCGCCAATGCCGCCATGACCGCGGCAGCAGCGCTGGACGCGGGTTCGATGCCCGCGGTCAGCGCCCGCCACTTGCGCAGCGTCGCTTCGGCCTCTTTGGCCTTCTTGTCGGTCCAGTCCATCGGCTTACGGTAATGGGTCTGCAGGAACACCAGCCGGATCACCTCGCCCGGATAGCCCTTGTCCAGAAGGTCGCGCACGGTAAAGAAGTTGCCCAGGCTCTTGGACATTTTCTTGCCCTCGACCTGCAGCATCTCGTTGTGCAGCCAGTACCGCGCAAAACTATCGTCGCCGTTGGCGCAGCAGCTTTGCGCAATTTCATTCTCGTGGTGCGGGAACATCAGGTCATTGCCGCCGCCGTGAATGTCGAAGGTCTCGCCCAGCAGTTCATACGACATTGCCGAGCATTCAATGTGCCAGCCCGGCCGGCCGCGGCCCCAGGGGCTGTCCCAGCCCGGCAGATCGTCAGTGGAGGGTTTCCACAGCACAAAATCCATCGGGTTTTTCTTGTAGGGCGCCACCTCGACCCGGGCGCCCGCGATCATGTCGTCCACCGACCGGCCCGACAGTTTGCCATACGACTCTTTCCAGCTGTCGACAGCAAACAGCACATGGCCTTCAGCTGCATAGGCGTGGCCCTTGGCGATCAAATCCTCGATCATCGCCACCATCTGCGGAATATACTGGGTCGCACGCGGCATGTGGTTGGGCTCCAGCGCGCCCAACTCCCCCATATCATCCAGAAACCACTGCGTGGTCTCGGCTGTGATATCCCCGATCTGGCGTCCGCTTTCGGCAGCGCGTGCGTTGATTTTGTCATCCACGTCGGTGAAGTTTCGGGCGTAAGTTACGCGATTCGCGCCATAAACCTCGCGCAACAGACGATAGAGCACATCAAATACCACCACTGGGCGCGCATTGCCCAGATGCGCCCGGTCATAGACCGTGGGGCCGCAAACATACATCTGCACATTGCTGGCGTCGATCGGCTCAAAGACCTCTTTCTTGCGGGTCTTCGTATTCTGCAGCTTGATCTCTATGTCCATGGTTCCCATGCCCGGTTCCTTTTCCATGCCCAGCCTGAAACGGCCGGCATCACCCGTTGCGCGCAGCGCGGGCTTAGCAACTTGTCAGAGAAATGAAAACGACAGAAACCAGCCCGCTGATATGTCAGCAGGTAATGCAGCAGATAATGGTGGTGCATTTTTGGTTCATGCAGGCTGCTTAGCACGGGACATTCAGCCCGCCAAGTCTTTTGCCGCAAACTGCAACGGCCGCCCGGTCCGTCTTGGGTCCGGACCGGGCGGCCAAGGGCGTGGCGGAACAGGAGTGCCGCGCCCGTAACTTTGGCAAGCTTAGAACTTGAAGGACGCGCGCAGCGATACCGATGTGGCATCCGCCCCCACGCCCGAGTTGCCGAACTGGTCGAACTCATGCTCCAGCACTTCGCCGCCGATTTGCCACTGGTCGGTCACCTGGTAGGCAATGCCGACACCATAGAATTCGCCGGTTTCGCTGCCCAGCGAGCTGTCAGCTTCGGCCACGCCGCCGGTCACATATGCCAATACGTTGCCGAAGTCATAGCCGGCCTTCACCTTGGCACGGGCAACCGAGTCAACAGTCGCACCGCCGCCCAGATCCAGGTCGGTTGCATCATATTCCAGTTCGCCGCCCAGTACGAAACGGCCGAAATCATGGTTGTAGCCGCCGTGGATACCATAAGCGGTATCGTCACCAGAGGCGCCGTTGCTGGCGTCCGCATCCAGCTGGCCGACCTGGCCACCCAGGTAGAAACCGGTCCAGTCGCCGCCATCGTTGGCCACCGGAACAGGCGCCGGAGCCGGAGCGGGTTCAATTACCGGGTCACTTACATTGCCGGCAAAGGCCGCACTGCCCATTACGGCGGCGATGGCTGTCATAGCTACGAAACGAGTCATTCAGACTTCTCCTTTTGCAGTCCGGCGCAAGCTGTGCGCCGTTGAACGCTACAAAAGGGTTCTGCACAGGAACTTCCAGTGCTGTGGGGATCACGCCCGCTGAACTGGCAGTGACTGGCCGAAAGTCTCCGGAAACGTGCGCCTTTCCGCCGGAATCCGATGGCAGGAAATTGCCAAGCCATTGAAAACCGGTCTCCCCGGTCCTAGAGGCAGCAGCGCTGTTGGTTGTAGAACATGCCGGGTCAGAACCGGAACGCGGCACTTACCGACAAGGTCTCCCCGCGCGGGCTGGCAGTGCCGTCCCTTGGTCCGGCTTCGTGGTGCAGAAATTCTCCGGTCACTTGCAGCGCGCGGTTCAGCGAAACCCGCATGCCCAGGCCGATCAGCGGTCCTTGCCGCGATCCGCTGGATGTTTCCGCCTGCACCCCGCCCAAGGTGATGAACCCGGTTGCCGGGCCAAAGTCATAGCCAGCGTGCAACCGCAGCTGACGGGTCTCTTCCGCTTGCACCGCTTGGGTCAAAAGGCCTGACTGCTCCATCGTGACGGTGCCGGACAGGATCATTCCACCCAGCTGCCGGCCATACGCAAACTGAAAGGACCGTGCCGCGCCTCCTCCGCCTCCAGCTTCGGCAGAAGCCTTGCCTGACGGTCCAGGCAGCATTGTGCGCCATTCTTCCGCGGCAGATGTCTGAGCAATCAGAGCCGCCGCCGCGCATACTGCGGCTAGGGAGCATCTGTGTCTGGCCTTTTTAACCATCGGCATGTGGCTGTGCCTTTTTTGAAATGCGCTGCTTCAGCGCTCCATCCCCAGGGTACCCAGTATAGCCATTAATGCTTAACATTTGGTTCCCGAAGCCACCTTGCCAACAACAGAACACTCCGTGAAGCGTTAAAACTAAAGATTACAGCATTAAAAATAGTGACATTTTAGGAAAAAGCTTGCGTCTTCTCAGACTTCACGGCGCCCTCTGCTCAAATGAAAAACATGTCGTTTTTTTCACCGGGGTCGCTATTGTGCTAGAAACGACGCAAAAGCGTGCCAAGTTGCAGGGAACTGAACAGGAGTCCGCATGCAGGGTGAACGCTGCCATGTCAGCCTTATTTGCCGCACCATAGGTGCGGCCCGGGGCCGTGCGGCAAGGGGCAGGCCGCAGTGAGTTGACGTTTCAACACTTCAACTCACCTTTCCTGAAAGGCTCACAGAATGAACGATCAAGCCTCCCCGTCCCGCGCTGCCCGTAGCGGCGGGCGCAACGCGCGGCGCGCGGCCCGCGCTGCTGCACTGCCGGAACATTTGCGCCCGGTCCGCCCCGGCATGGAATCCACTGCGCTGAAGTTGCTCAGCCAGGCAGACATGGAAAAAATCCATGAGGCGGCCCTGACCGCGCTGGAAGAAATCGGTCTCGCCGACGCGCCGCAAAGCGGCATCGATTACCTGACTTCTGCCGGCTGCGTGCTGGGCGATGACGGCCGCATCAGGTTCCCGCGCGCGCTGGTCGAAGACACCATCGCCAAGGCAAACCGCTCCGTCACCCTTTTCAGCCGTGACGGACAGACCGACCTGCAGCTGTCCGGTGGTCGGGTTCACTACGGCACCGCCGGCGCCGCGGTGAGCGTTGTAGACGTGCACGGCAAGGAATACCGCGATTCAACTGTGCAGGATCTGCACGACGCCGCACGCATCTGTGATCAGCTGGACAACATCCACTTTGTCCAACGTCCGATGGTATGCCGCGACATTCCCGACAACCTTGAGATGGACCTGAATTCCATCTACGCGACCACCGCAGGCACAACCAAACATGTCGGCGTCTCATTTTGCGAACCGGACTTCGTGAAGCCGGGATTGGAACTGCTGCACATGATTGCGGGCGGCGAAGACAAGTGGCGCGAGCGGCCTTTTGTATCAAACTCGAACTGCTTTGTGGTGCCTCCCATGAAGTTTGCGACCGAATCCTGTGAAGTGATGGAGGAATGTATCAAAGGCGGCATGCCGGTGCTGCTGCTGTCGGCAGGCATGGCCGGGGCAACCGCCCCTTCGTCCATCGCCGGAGCCATCACCCAGGCGGTTGCAGAATGTCTCGCCGGCCTGGTTTATGTTAACGCTGTAAGCCCTGGCGCACCCGCTATTTTCGGCACTTGGCCCTTTGGTCTTGATCTGCGTACCGGCGCGATGTCCGTGGGATCCGGCGAACAGGCGTTGCTGACTGCAGGCTGTGCTCAGATGCATAAATTTTACAACCTGCCGGGCGGCGCCGCGGCTGGTGCATCGGATTCCAAACTGCCGGATATGCAGGCCGGCTGGGAGCAGATGTGCTCTGCGGTTATGGCAGGGCTTTCCGGCCTCAACATGGCCTATGAAGCTGCCGGAATGCACGCGTCACTGCTGGGGTTCTGCCTTGAGTCGCTGATCTTGGACAACGATCTGCTCGGCCAGGCACAGAGATGCGTTCGCGGCATTGAAGTGAACGATGAAACCCTCGCTCTGGACCAGATGCGTGCCACTTGCATGGGCGGGCCGGGCCATTATCTGGGTACCGATCAAACCCTCAGCCGGATGCAGATCGATTATGTTTATCCGGATCTGGGCGACCGGACGTCTCCCAAGGAATGGGTGGAACTTGAAAAACCTGATCTGATTCAAAAGGCTGTCGCCAAGAAGGAGAAGATCCTGTCCCAGCGCGCATCCGCACGGTTTGATGCCGCAACCGACATGGCAATCCGAAAGGCATTCAACATCCATCTTCCGGCTTAACCGAACATTCCAGATGCGCTGACACGGGCCGGAGTTTTCCGGCCCGTTTTTTTTGGGTTGGTACAGAAGCATAGCATCTGGTTCAGGAACTTTGGGCATATTCCTGCCCCTCAGCTAACCCAGCCTGTAAGTCAAGAAAATTTTCACAAAAGGCTTCCGTCACACCTGATGAGATGATAACCTTTTATTAACACGCGATATTTTGCAGGATCTCTCCCCTAAAACGGCGTTCAACCTTCAAAAACACCCCTACGTTTGAGCAAAATGAATTTGCGAAACTGCAAGGGCGACCGCTTTTAGTCCCGCGTTTTGCGGGTTCATTTTGCAAAACTGCAAGGTAGATAGGGTTTCAATCTCGTTTGCGCGTGGTTGCATTTCTGCAAAGTGGGGGTATGGGATCACCTGATAATCCCTATAGAACGCCGGTACGATTTCGTAGAATTAACCATCAGATGAACTTCTGTCGAAATTCTTTAAGGTTCCGGCACCCAGACCGCCCGCTCAATTAGCTCTTTCGGATCCAAAACTTCTGGCGTATTTCGCACTCCACCCCTGCCAGCCTTTGCGGAACTCGCTGAGCGCAGCAGTGTTGCGAAAATGCATTTCAAAAATGCATAAATGCAGCGCGGGGGTAATGCCCCGCGCTGCTTGGCATGCTTAGAAAAACGCCTGCAATCCGGTCTGAGCGCGGCCCAGGATCAGGGCATGCACATCGTGGGTGCCCTCATAGGTGTTCACCGTCTCCAGATTGACCATGTGGCGAATGACATTGAACTCCAGGCTGATGCCATTGCCGCCGTGCATATCCCGCGCCATACGGGCGATATCCAGCGCCTTGCCGCAGTTATTGCGTTTGATGATCGAGATCATTTCCGGAGCAGCGTTGGCTGCGTCCATCAAACGGCCAACCTGCAATGACGCCTGCAAACCCAAAGTGATTTCCGTCTGCATATTTGCCAGTTTCAGCTGAAACAACTGAGTATTGGCAAGGGGACGCCCGAACTGGGTGCGATCCAATCCATATTGCCGGGCAGCATGCCAGCAAGCCTCGGCCGCGCCCATTGCGCCCCAGCTGATGCCATAACGCGCGCGGTTCAAACAGCCGAACGGCCCTTTGAGCCCCTGAACATGCGGCAAGAGCGCATCCTCGCCGACTTCAACACCGTCCATCACGATCTCACCGGTGACTGACGCCCGCAGGCTCGCCTTGTTTTCAATTTTTGGCGCGCTAAGACCCTTAAGGCCCTTGTCCAGAACAAAGCCACGGATCTTGCCCCCATGGGCCTCGGACTTGGCCCAGACCACAAAGACATCTGCAATCGGCGCGTTGGAGATCCACATCTTGGAGCCCGTAAGCCTGTACCCGCCCTCGGTTCTTTCAGCGCGGGTTTTCATGGCGGCAGGGTCGGAACCGGCATCCGGCTCGGTCAGGCCAAAGCACCCTATCCATTCGCCGGTGGCAAGCTTTGGCAGGTATTTCCGGCGCTGTTCCTCGCTTCCGTAAGCATAAATCGGATACATCACCAGCGAACTTTGCACCGACATCATTGAGCGGTAACCGCTGTCGACGCGCTCCACCTCGCGGGCAACCAGACCATAGGACACATAGCCGCCGCCCAAGCCTCCGTACTCTTCCGGGATGGTCGTGCCTAACAGGCCCATCTCGCCCATCTCGCGAAAGATCTCTGGGTCAGTTTCCTCGTTTTCATAAGCGCTTAGTACACGAGGTTGAAGTTTTTCCTGGGCATAAGCTCGGGCCGAGGCGGTGATCATCCGTTCGTCTTCGGTCAGCTGGCCCTCCAACCGCAACGGGTCTTCCCAATTGAAACGGCCCAGATCCGGGGCATCCTTGGCGCGCAGGGCGGGTTTGTCTGTCATCTTGTCACCTCAGTGGTTCGCGATTTGCCCAAACCCTAACGGGAGGTGAACGGAAAAAACAGCGAGACTTTCGCAGACAACCATGCCAAACACTCATACATGTCGGTGCCCAGAAAATTCCTGCCTTCGATCTCCTCGCTGCGCGCCCTGGAGGCACTGGACCGCCTTGGCAGCGCTTCCGCGGCTGCAGATGAATTGGCGTTGACACAAGGGGCTGTCAGCCGCCAGTTGCAGACGCTTGAAAAGCAATTGGGCATGGAGCTGGTGCAACGTGACCAGAAACGGCTGGCCTTGACCACAGAGGCGCAGGACTACGCCGCAGAAATCCGGCAAGCCCTGAACCAGATCGTTCAATCCACCCTGCGCCTGCAGGCTGCGCCGCTGGCCGGGTCACTGAATCTGGCCATTCTTCCGGCCTTCGGAATGCGTTGGCTGATGCCGCGGCTGCCGGAATTTGCCCGGCTGCACCCGGATGTGACCATCAATATGGCCACCCGGCTGGAGCCATTCAACTTTGCCACAGAACCATTTGATGCGGCGATACATTTCGGAGATGCATCCTGGCCTGGAACGCAGTCGCTTCTGCTGAAGCATGAACAATTGCTGCCAGTCTGTGCGCCTGAACTTCTCGACGGCCGAACGGTTACTGAACCCAAGGACATTCTAAAGCTGCCACTGCTTCATATCCAAACCCGCACAACCGCCTGGCATGATTGGTTTGGACAGCACGGGATCGTGGCCGGCGAAGAGCTGAGCGGCACGACATATGATCAATTCGCAACCATCACTCAGGCTGCGCTACATGGTTTGGGCATCGCCTTAATGCCAGATTACCTGGTGGAGCAGGATCTGGCGACCGGGCGCCTTCTGGCGTTGCATCCGGAACCGGTGGAGACCGAAGGCGCCTATTATCTGGTCTGGCCCGAGCGGAAAACAAACGCGCCTGCGTTACAAAAATTCCGCGGCTGGCTGGCCGGGAAAGCACAACCCGAGGACCCGCTGCCCCGGTGATGGCGTGCGGTGTACAGGAGGGTGCCATGCGCGCATCCCCTGTACACTCCTTGACGCCGGATCAGCCGAGGGCGTAGCCCGCGCCGCGCACAGTGCGCACCGGATCACTGCCGCCAAACTGGGTCAGCGCCTTGCGCAACCGGCCAATGTGGACATCAACCGTTCGGGTGTCGACATAGATGTCGCGGCCCCAGACCCGGTCCAGCAGCTGCTCACGGCTCCAGACCCGGCCCGGCTTTTCCATGAAGGTGGAGAGCAGGCGGAATTCGGTCGGTCCCAGTTTCAGCGGATGTTCGGCGCGGCTGACCTTGTGGGTTTCGGCATCCAGCACAATGTCATCATATTCCAACCGCACCCCGACAGTAGAGGGCCGCACCCGGCGCAGCTGGGTGCGCACCCGCGCCATCAGCTCAACCACCGAATAGGGTTTCACCACATAGTCATCAGCGCCGGTTTCCAGGCCGCGGACCTTATCCACTTCCTCGGACCGGGCGGAGAGCATGATAACCGGGATGTTGCGGGTTTCCGCGCGGGTCTTGAGCCGGCGGCACACTTCGATGCCGCTGAGGTTGGGCATCATCCAGTCAAGGATGATGATATCGGGCATGTCCTCGTCGACCACCAGCATCGCTTCTTCGCCGTGTTCCGCGCGCAAAACGCGAAAGCCGTCGGCCTCAAGGTTATAGGCCAGCACTTCCCGCTGGGCCATTTCGTCTTCAACAACAAGAACAGTGGGCTGTTCGGCAGCCATCGGTCAGATCTCCTGGGGCGTGGTAGACGTGGTGTCGGCTTTTTTGCGGTCATCTTCCGGCTTTTCACCGGTCACCAGATAGATCACCTGTTCGGCAATCGAGGTCACGTGATCACCCATGCGTTCGGTGTTTTTTGCGATGAAATGCAAGTGCATGCAGGCCGAAATGTTGCGCGGATCTTCCATCATATGGGTCAGGAATTCGCGGAACAGGGCATTGTACATCTGGTCAACATCCCGGTCGCGTTCAATCACGTCGCGGGCCAGCTCCACATCGCGCTGAATGTAGGAATCCAGTGCGTCCTTCAGCATCCGCTCGACCTCGCGCGCCATCCGGCGCAGGGCGGCGGCGCCTTCGCTGGTGTTCGGGCCCTGGGCCAGGACCGTTGTGCGTTTGGCCATGTTTTTTGCATAGTCGCCAATGCGTTCCAGGTTGCCGGCGATCTTCATCACCGACAGCACCAGACGCAGATCCGAGGCTGCGGGTGCGCGCAGGGCGATCAGACGGGCGGTCTCCTCATTGATCAGCTCTTCCAGCCCATCAATGGCCTTGTCGCCCTGACGGACGGTCAGTGCCAGTTCCTCGTCACGGGTTTCCAGGGCGCGGGCGGCTTCGCGGATGGCGTCCTCGACCAGGCCGCCCATTTTCATGATCCGCGCCTGAATCGCCTCCAGATCGCGGTCGAAAGCCGATGCAATATGCTGTTCTACCATGTTGATTTTCCTTGAAATCAGCCGATCCGGCCGGTGATGTAGCTTTCGGTGCGCGGATCTTCGGGGTTGGTGAAGATCTGGCCGGTGGGACCGAATTCCACCAGGTTGCCGAGGTGGAAGAATGCGGTTTTCTGGCTGACCCGTGCGGCCTGCTGCATTGAGTGGGTGACGATCACCACCGAATAGCGGCTGCGCAGCTCGTCGATCAGCTCCTCGACCTGGGCGGTGGCGATGGGATCCAGTGCAGAACAGGGTTCGTCCATCAGCAGCACTTCTGGTTCGGTGGCGACGGCGCGGGCGATGCACAGACGCTGCTGCTGACCGCCCGAAAGCCCGGTGCCGGGCGCGTCCAGGCGGTCTTTCACCTCATCCCAGATCGCACCGCGGCGCAGGGATTTCTCAACAATCTCATCCAGTTCCGCCTTGTTCCTCGCCAACCCATGGATGCGCGGACCATAGGCCACGTTGTCATAGATCGACTTGGGGAACGGGTTCGGCTTTTGAAACACCATGCCAACCTTGGCGCGCAGCTGCACCGGATCGACACGGCGGTCATAAATGTCCTCGCCGTCCAGCAGGATGTCTCCCTTCACGCGGCAGATGTCGATGGTGTCATTCATCCGGTTGAGGCAGCGCAAAAACGTCGACTTGCCGCAGCCCGAGGGGCCGATAAAGGCGGTGACGGTCTTGTCTTCGATCTCGACATTCACGTCTTTGATCGCGTGGGAGTCGCCATAGTGGACGTTGACGTCCTTGGCGGCGATTTTGATGTTTTGTGTGTCCACGGTGTTATCCATCAAGGTCATGTCGTTCATTGCACTATGCCTCCTTACCAGCGGCGTTCAAAGCGGCGGCGCAGGATCACGGCGAATGTGTTCATGGTCACCAGGAAGATGAGAAGGATGATGATGCCGCCCCAGGCGCGTTCATAAAAGGCCGGGTCGGCGCGTTTGGCCCATTCGTAGATCTGCGCGGGCATCGCTGAGTTCGGCGCCAGCAGGCCGTCGGCCAGGGTTTCCGGCGCGTTGGAGGCGATAAAGCCGACCATGCCGATGAGCAACAGCGGCGCGGTTTCACCCAGTGCCTGCGCCAGTCCGATAATGGTGCCGGTCAGGATGCCGGGCGCGGCCAGCGGCAGCACGTGGTGGAACACCGCCTGCATTTTCGACGCCCCGACACCCAGCGCAGCATCACGGATCGACGGCGGCACCGATTTCAGCGAGGCGCGGGTGGAGATGATGATGGTCGGCAGGGTCATCAGGGTCAGCACCAGGCCGCCCACCAGCGGCGCCGAGGTCGGCAGGTGCATGTAGTTGATGAATACGGCGAGGCCGAGAATGCCGAACACGATGGAGGGCACCGCGGCAAGGTTCGAGATGTTCACCTCGATCATGTCGGTGAGCCAGTTCTGCGGTGCAAACTCCTCAAGATAGATCGAGGCGGCGACGCCGATCGGCAGCGCCAGCGCCAGAACCACCAGCATCATGAACAGTGAGCCGACCATGGCGACCCCGATCCCGGCCGCCTCGGGGCGGGCGTCAGAGGCATCTGCACCGGTGATGAAATCGAGGTTAAAGGTCTTCTCCAGCACCCCGGCAGCAGCCAATGCGTCAACAAGATCAAGCTGTTCGGCTGAGATGTTCTTGTCGTTGACGATGCTGTCGCGGGTGACGCGGCCCTTCAGGTAACCGTCGACGCGGCCTGAGGCGAGGAAGCGGAACTCCACCGTCTGGCCGATCTGATCCGGGTTGGCAATCACATAGTCACGCAACTGGGCGGCGACGTCCTTGGACAGGATGCCGGCCAGCTGTTTGGATTTGAGGCTGGTTTCAATGCCCAGGTCCGCCACCGCGGCTTCCATCGCGCCTTTGATGATCGGCGCATAGCCGAAAGTGGTGACCTTCTTGATGTCGGCCAGATCTCGATTGCCCTTCTTGTCGAGCTTGGCTTCCAGAAGTTCCACATTCAGAGTCACAAAGGTCTGCTGGAACGCGCCGGTGCCTTTGCCGACGATGGTGGTCACCAGGATCACCAGCATCAGCAGGCCGGCAGCAATGGCAGCGATGCCATAGGCCTTGAACCGGGTTTCTGCTGCGTTGCGTTTTTTTGTATGCGAGGTCTGCTGCAGCAGCGAGCCGCCGTGTTTGCGCGGCTCGCCGCCTGCGGGGGATTGGCTGAGGTCGGTCATCAGTCGTACTGCTCCCGGTATTTGCGCACGATATAGAGCGCCAGGACGTTCAGGCCGAGGGTCAGGACAAACAGGGTCAGGCCCAGGGCAAAGGCTACCAGCGTTTCAGGGCTGGCAAAGTCGGTGTCGCCGGTCAGCTGGCTGACGATGCGGGTGGTGATGGTGGTCATAGACTCCAGCGGGTTGGCGGAGAACTTGGCAATCGCCCCTGCCCCCATCACGACGATCATGGTCTCGCCGATGGCGCGCGAGGCGGCCAGCAGCACAGCGCCGACAATGCCCGGCAGGGCTGCCGGCATCACCACCTGGCGCACTGTTTCCGATTTGGTGGCGCCCAGGCCCAGCGAGCCGTCGCGCATTGCCTGCGGCACCGCGTTGATGATGTCGTCCGACAGCGAGGAGACAAAAGGTATCAGCATGATGCCCATCACCAGACCGGCAGTCAGCACCGAGGTGGCGCCGGCCATCCACTCGACCCCCAGGAGGCCGCCTTTGCCAAAGAGGTCCGCCAATGCGGGCCCAACGGTCAGCAGCGCAAACAGGCCGTAAACGATGGTCGGGATACCGGCGAGGATCTCCAGCAGCGGCTTAGCAAAGGCACGCACCGCACCGCTGGCGTATTCCGACAGGTAGATGGCAGCAAACAGGCCAACCGGCACCGCCACCAAAAGAGCGATGAAGGAGATGTAGAGCGTGCCCCACAACAGCGGCAGGATTGACAGCTCGCTATCGCCGCGGAAGTTGGGCGCCCAGGTGGTGCCGAAGAAGAAGTCCGTCCAGCTGTGCAGGCCAAAGAAGTTTTTGGTTTCAAACAGCATCGACAAAACAATGCCGATGGTGGTGAGGATCGCCAGCGAGGCGGCCAGAATCAGCAGCGCCAGCACCGCGCGTTCCACCACGTTGCGGGCGCGGAAATCCTTGTGGGTGCGGCTGTAGGCCCAGGCAAAACCGCCAAGCGCCAGCAGCGCGACAACCGCTGTCATGGCTGCCCGGCCGGTGTGCGACAGGTTGCGGTAGGACTGGGCGGCCGTCAGAATCTCGGGGCGCACGTCGTCGCCGAGGGCCACACCCACCTCGCCCATCAGGGCGCGGACGTCCTGGTCTGCGCCGGCGGCGCTGCGGGCCTCGCGGGCTGTCAGAAGCCCCTGCTCCACCGCCAGGTCCAGCCCCTCGGCGACGCGGCGCACGTCGCTCATCACCAGGCCCAGGGTAGAGTTTTCCGGGACCGCTTCAGCCGGGATCATGCCGGAGACGCGGGTCTCGATGAACATCGGCTGCGCCAGAAGCCAGATGGCCAACGCCGCGATGGCCGGAACAAAGGCGGCCATCGCAACATGGCAGCCGTAATAGGACGGCAGCGAATGCAGGTCCTTCACATCACCGTTTGCTGTGGCAATTGCGCGGCGGCGGCCGCCGTAATAGCCAGCGGCAGACAGTGCGAGCAAGAGGGCAACAAGCCAGAAAGTGGGCATGAAAAGCTCCGGTTTGGCAGTGGCGTATCAGCTGCGGCAGCCCTGCCGCGGAAAGAAAGCGCCGGGGCGGATGGCTCCGCCCCGGCAAGGATCAGATCACACGCAGGGCAGCTTAGGAGCTGCCGCCCATCACGGCCTCGCTGGAAACCGATTCCTGGGTGTCCGCCAGTTCCGGGTCAGCGACCAGACCGTATTCGGCCAGCGGACCATCTTCGCCGGCAACTTCGTCCGCGACGAAGAACTCAGCGTATTCTTTCAGGCCGGGGATCACGCCGATGTGGGCTTTCTTCACGTAGAAGAACAGCGGGCGGGAGACCGGGTATTCGCCGGTTGCGATGCTTTCGGTCGAAGGCACGATACCGGACATGGTGGCAACCTGCAGCTTGTCGGTGTTGTTCTCATAGAACGCCAGGCCAAAGACGCCGATGCCGTCCTTGTTGCTCTCGATGCGGGCCAGGGTCTCGGTGTAGTCGCCGTCAATGTCGACCGATTTGCCGTCGGTGCGGAGAGCGATACAGGCCTTCTCGGCCGCTTTTTTCTTGGCCTTGTCAGTGTCGCCGCTCGCGTGGGCCAGCAGGTGCTCAAACGCTCCGGTGGCTTCGCAGCCGGCCAGGATCACCTTGTCTTCAAAGACTTCGCGGGTGCCGTGTTTGGTGCCCGGAACAAAGGCCTGGATGTCGACAGCCGGGAAGCTGGCATTCACGTCGGCCCAGGTCTGGTTCGGGTTATCGACCAGTTCGCCATCAACCATTACCTTGTCGGACAGCGCCAGGAACCAGTCGGTCGGGGTGTATTCGAAAGAGTTCGCGTTGATGTCAGAGGCAAAAACGATGCCGTCATAACCGATGCGGACTTCGATGATGTCGGTCACGCCGTTTTCGGCGCAGGCGGCGATTTCCTTGTCCTTGATCTTGCGCGAGGCGTTGGCAACGTCGATGGTGTTTTCGCCGACACCTTCGCAGAACCGCTTGAGGCCGGCGGAGGAGCCGCCGGATTCAACAACCGGGGTCGGGAAATCAAAGTTCTCGCCAAAGGCTTCTGCCACGATGGAGGCGTAGGGCAGAACGGTGGACGAACCGGCAACCTGCACCTGGTCGCGCGCGGCGGCTGCGGTGGCGGATACGGCGGCAATTGCCAGGGTGGAAGCGGTCAGTTTCACAAAGGACATTTGTGTCTCCAAGAGTTTCAAAGGTCGATCACCCCGTCGATGATCTTGGGGCCTCTCGTAGAAGCCGCTGATGAGCCTTTTGTGACGGCTGTGTAACAACTGCATGACAAACCCGGTATTGGCGGCAAAAAAAGTGACATGAAAGAAGCAAGCCGCCGCCGGGGCGTCCGGCGGCGGCTTGCATGGCCTAGCAGCATTTCAAATAGATGGCCTACTTGGGCAGGATCACCGTAAAAACGGACCCTTGCCCCAGATCGCTTTCGACCCGAAGCCGCCCGCGGTGGCGGTTGATGATGTGTTTCACAATCGCCAGCCCCAGCCCGGTGCCGCCCATTTCGCGCGAGCGGTGGCTGTCGGCGCGGTAAAACCGCTCGGTCAGACGCGGCAAATGGATAGGATCAATTCCAGGCCCGTTGTCAATCACCTGGACACGGGCTGCGGACGCGCGCACCGACGGGTCCCGGTCTGTGAAGCTAAGCTCGACGCGGACCTGATCGCCTCCGTATTTGACCGCGTTTTCAACCAGATTGGTAAAGACCTGCTGCAGCTGATCCGGATCGCCAGTGACTGTCACACTGTCCTTCGGCGCCTTCAGATCCATCGACACGCCGCGTGCCTCGGCAACCGGAGCGAGGGTTTTCAGTGTAGAGGCCAGATGGGCAGCCAGATCAACGCTCTGTTTGGGGCGAACACGTTCTTCGCTTTCGACCCGGTTCAGCGACAGGAGGTCCCCGACCAGACGATTCATCCGGCTGGCCTCGCCCTCCATGATCGTCAGGAACCGGTCGCGGGCGGCGGCGTCATCCTTGGCTGGGCCGCGCAGGGTTTCGATAAAGCCGATCAGGGCCGTCAGCGGCGTGCGCAGCTCGTGGCTGACATTGGCGACGAAATCGCGGCGCATCTGGCTGGCCTGTTCGCGTTCGGTAATGTCGTCAAAACAGGCCAGCACCGCGCCGCCGCTAACCGCGCCGATGCCCGGCACATAGCGAAGGGTGACGGTAAAGGTGGTGTCCTGGGCGCCGTCGTTGGACAAGTGGCGGGCGGTGCGGTTATCGCGGTCCCGCAGACAGCCCTCGATCGCAGTGGCGACGCTGGGCTGGCGCAGGATGGTGGCGAAATGGCGCCCCGTGACTCCCTGCCCCAGCAACGAGGCAGCGGCACTGTTCACGGCTATGAAACGTTCAGTCTGGTCCACCAGAACCGCAGGCAGCGGAATGGCTGCCAGAAATCCCTCTATCAGCTCAGTCGTCATCGGATCTCCGCACAAATGTGTCCGGCCTGCTTAGCGGCGCTGTGTAAAGGCGATGTGGCGACGCCGCATAACCAACGCAAAAAGCAGCCGCCGCCGGCCGGCTTACAGCGGCTTCAGCTCCGCCCGGAAACGGCGCATGTTGTCCTGATAGAGCTGCGCGCTTTGGGTGAGCTTTTCGGCCAGGGCGGCGTCCACCTCGCGCACCACTTTGCCGGGACTGCCCATCACCAGCGAGTTATCGGGGATTTCCTTGTTCTCGGTGATCAGCGCGCCGGCGCCGATCAGGCAGTTCTTGCCGATCTTTGCGCCATTCAGGATGGTGGCGCCCATACCAACCAGGGTGTTTTCGCCAATGGTGCAGCCATGCAGCATCGCCTTGTGGCCGATGGTGCAGTTCTTGCCGATGGTCAGCGGATAGCCCGCATCAATGTGCATCACCACGTCTTCCTGCACATTGGTGCCTTCGCAGATGCGGATTTCCTCGTGGTCGGCGCGGATGGTGACGCCGAACCAGACCGAGGCGCCCGCCTCCATCACAACCTTGCCGATCAGGTTGGCATCCGGGGCGACCCAGGTGTCTTCGTGGATCTGGGGCTGGTGACCGCCGAGCGCAAACAAGGTCATGACTGTTCCTCAAATTGAGTTTGCAGATTGCGGACGTGATCCTGCAGCCGGGGCTGCTGGATGCGGCGCATCCGCTCGGCCTCGACGATGGTTTTCAGCCGCGCCTCAGTTTCGTCCAGGTCATCGTTGACCAGAACGTAATCATAGTAGCCCCAGTGGCTGATCTCGTCCCAGCTTTTCTGCATCCGCTTGGCGATCACGTCGTCGCTGTCCTGGGCCCGGGTTTCCAAGCGGCGGCGCAGTTCCGGAATTGAGGGCGGAAGGATGAAGATCGACAGCGCATGCTTGCCCAGGTCGGAATTGCGGATCTGGATTTCACCCTGCCAGTCAACGTCGAACAGCACGTCCTGGCCGGCCTCGATGGTGTCCTTTACCGGGCCCGCGGGCGAGCCGTAGAAGTTTCCGAAGACGTGGGCGTGCTCCAGCATCCCGCCCTCGGCCACTTTCTGGCGGAACTCGTCCTCGGACATGAAGAAGTATTCGCGGCCGTGCTCCTCGCCCGGGCGCGGGGCGCGGGTGGTGGCGGAAACCGAGAATTTGAGGCCTGGATCCCAGGCCATCAGGCGGCGGGCCAAGGTGGATTTGCCGGCGCCCGAAGGCGACGAGAGGATGATCAAAAGGCCGCGGCGGTCCGCCATCTGGGCACTCCTTTTTTATTCTATGTTCTGCACCTGCTCGCGCATTTGGTCGATCACGGTTTTCATCTCAAGCCCGACTGCCGTCAAGCCGGCATGCTGAGCCTTGGAGCAAAGTGTGTTGGCCTCGCGGTTGAACTCCTGCATCAGAAAGTCGAGCTTGCGGCCAACCGCGCCGCCCTTGGCCAGAAGGTCGCGGGCGGCGGTGACATGGGCGCCGAGACGGTCGAGTTCCTCTGTCACATCCGCTTTGACCGCAATCAGGGCCAGCTCCTGGGCCACACGGTCCGGATCCGCGCCATCGGCATTGTCCATGACGCGCGTCAGATTGGACTTGAGCGTCTCCGCCATTTTCAATTTGCGCTCTTCGGCACGCTCCGCGGCCTGCGCGGTCAGTTCGGCCACTTGTTCCAGCTGGCTGTTAAGAATTTGGGCAAGCGCCGCGCCCTCGGCTTCGCGCATTTGCACGAATTCCGCCACAAGGGTTTCCAGTTCCTTGCTGAGTGCAGCGACCAGCGGCGCCGGGTCGTCATCGCCTGCAGACTGTTCCAGCACCCCCTTGAACATGAGAACTTCGGCAGCCGAGGCCGGCCGGATGTCCACGCGGTTCTGCTTTGCAATGGATTGTGTCTCAGCCAGCGACTTGATCACCGATTGCAGAATGGCGGTGTTGATCTGCATCTGCCCGGCGCCGTCTTCGCTGCGCGAAATGCGCAACGTTAGCGAGACATTGCCCCGCGCCAGCGCTTTGGCAAGTGTCGAACGGATATGATTTTCAAGGCCTTCCAGCCAATCCGGCACCCGGAGCCGAAGATCCAGCCCCTTGGCATTGACCGATCGAAGCTCCCAGCTCCAGCTGTGATGATCAGAGCTGCCCTGCGCCGAGGCAAAGGCGGTCATGCTGCGGATGGTCATGGGGCAGGCCCTCTTATCGCCGGTGATTGATCAGCTCTACTGTCTCGAAAGTATAGGGTGCAAGCCCAATCGCATAACCGCGGCGCGCCTATCGCGTTAACCATTGCTTAAAGAAGTAGTCCAAATTTGAATTAGATTGTGTCATCTTAACTTCAGGGTAACCAAGCCGGCCCTAAGAGTTAACGCAGCCACCGGTTGCCGCGACCAAAGGGAAGGCCGGGGTTGAAGGGGATGAAGAGATGATTTTTGGCAGCCGCAGCGGAACCGAAGTGCCGACAGGTCAAGACAAGGTTGTTTCCATGAATCGCTTCCGCAAGGGCGGCTCACAATCGCCGCTGCGCCAAGCGGAAGCCTATTGGACCGCGCTGCGGCGCGGTGACGATGTGCCCAGCCGCTCGCAGATTGATCCGCGCGGGCTGGAGAACATCCTGAGCAATACATTCATTCTGGAACGGATCGCGCCCGGCATTGCCCGCTTCCGCCTTGCCGGAACGCTGGTGAATGAAATGGCGGGTATGGAAGTGCGCGGCATGCCGGTGACGGCGTTCTTTACCACCGAAGCCCGCAAACAGCTAAGCTCTGCCATGGAGCACATGTTCGAAACACCCGCCATTGTTGAGCTGGAGCTGCAAATCGAAGCGCCGCGCCAGCGCACGCCGCGCGACGCCCGCATGCTGCTGCTGCCTTTGCGCAGCGATCTGGGCGATATCAGCCGGGTTCTGGGGGTTCTGGTCGCGGATGAGGGGGCGGCCGCCACCTCGCAGCGTTTCTCGATCTCGTCGATCGAAATGCGCGCGGTCGGCAAAGCCCCTGGCGCTGCCGGGTTCAAAGCCAAGCCACGGGTTTCATCAGCAGACGAAGGCCGGAAGACAAACCAGCCTAACCCGGGTTTTGCAGAAACCCAGGCGCGGTTCAAACCTGAACGTTCTATTCTGGACGAGGCCAAGGCGCTGCTGGAACGCAGTCGTGCAGGCAAGCTTGGGGAACCGGCAGACACAGCTGCGATGGCAGCGGACACGACCGATGATAAGCGGAAGGGGGCTTCGCATCTGCGTCTCGTGGTCAGCCGCGACTGACATGCGTGCGCCGCGATACGATCCCGGCGCAGCAGTATTTAATTCAAGTCCAAGGTCATAGCACTTGAAGTGACTGCGCCCCGCGGGAGAATCCCGGGGCGCCTTTTTACGTGGGCAAAAATTTGAAAGCCCCGCGCCTTGGCAGCGCGCGGCCTGTCCAGGTTCTCAGCCAGCCTGGCGGCTGCTTTGGGAGGTCCGCAGGGCAGACAGTTCCTCGGCCACCAGGAAGGCCAGTTCCAGCGACTGGCTGGCATTGAGACGCGGATCGCAGGCGGTATGGTAGCGGTCGCTCAGATCTTCATCTGTCACCGCGCGGACGCCGCCAGTGCATTCGGTCACGTCCTGGCCGGTCATTTCGAAATGCACACCGCCCGGGATAGTGCCTTCGGCCTTGTGGACGCCGAAGAAGTCACGCACTTCGCGCAGAACACTGTCGAAGGGACGGGTTTTGTAACCGGTGGAGGATTTGATGGTGTTGCCATGCATCGGGTCGCAGACCCAGGTGACATTGGCGCCCTCTTCCTTGACCGCTTTGACCAAGCGCGGCAGATGTTCGCCGGCCTTGCCTGCGCCGAAACGGGCAATCAGCGTCAGCTTGCCCTCTTCGTTGTCCGGGTTCAGGCGCGACATCAGCACCTTCAGATCCTCGGCAGTGGTGGTCGGGCCGCATTTCAGCCCAATCGGGTTCAGCACGCCGCGGCAGAATTCCACATGGGCGCCGTCTGGCTGACGGGTGCGGTCGCCGATCCAGATCATGTGGCCGGAACCGGCCAGCCATTTGCCGGAAGTCGAATCAAGCCGGGTCAGCGCTTCTTCGTATTCCAGCAGCAGCCCTTCGTGGCTGGTGTAGAAATCCACGGTCGAGAATTCATGGGTGGTTTCGGCGGTTATGCCGGCAGCAGCCATGAAATCAATGGTGTCCTGAATACGATTGGCGATCTCGCTGTATTTCTGAACTTCCTGCTCATCCGTAAAGCCCAGGGTCCAGGAGTGCACCCGGCTCATGTCTGCAAACCCGCCAGTGGAGAATGCGCGCAGCAGGTTCAGCGTAGCGGCCGCCTGGGTATAGGCCTGCAGCATCTTCTGCGGATTCGGAATGCGCGCAGCAGAGGTGAAATCCAGCTCATTGATGATGTCGCCGCGGTAGCTGGGCAGCTCAACGCCATCAATGGTTTCGGTCGGGGCGCTGCGCGGCTTTGCGAATTGGCCGGCCATGCGGCCCACTTTCACCACCGGCACCTTGGCGCCATAGGTCAGTACCATCGCCATCTGCAGCATTACCATGAAAGTGTCGCGGATCGCATCAGCACTGAACTGGTCAAAGCTTTCAGCGCAATCGCCGCCCTGCAGCAGAAACGCTTCGCCTCGCCCTGCAGCGCCAAGATGCTGTTTGAGACGGCGCGCCTCGCCGGCAAAGACCAGCGGAGGGAATTTGGAGAGCTGAGCCTCTACAGCATTCAGCGCTGCCGCATCGGTATAGTCCGGCATCTGAACCCGCGGCTTGTTGCGCCAGTCCGTTTTTTGCCATTCGCTCATGACTTTATCTCCGCATCAGAGGTCTTTAGATTATGTTGTGTGCTCTATACAAAATCCGCACCGGGGTGGCCAGTTTAGAATTGCGCCCACTTGACCCCGGGTCCAAGCTGTGAGCACGGTTTCCCGACCTGCCGCGGAGCGTGCTGCCGCGGCCCGAATTGTTTCTTGAAGGACGCTCGCCATGCAGACGCCACGCAAGCCTGCTGATTCTGGAGTTGACGCCGGCCAGCCAAAGCGGTTCGTTTTTGTGCTTCTCGATAAGTTCACGATGCTTTCCTATGCATCGGCTGTCGAATGCCTGCGGATCGCCAACCGGATGTATGGGGATAACACCTATTCCTGGACACTGATCGGTGAAGGCGGCGAAACGGTGACCTGCTCGGCCGGCACCACGTTCAATCTGGACGGCGATCTGAACGACCTGCACCGCGATGATGTGGTCATGCTGTGCTCCGGCATTGATGTGCAGGAATCCACCACCAAAAAGCTCTTGGCCTGGCTGCGCCGTGAAGCCCGCAAGGGGCTGACCATCGGCGGGCTGTGCACCGCCTCTTACACATTGGCCAAGGCCGGGCTTCTGGACGGCAAACGGGCGACCATTCACTGGGAAAACGCCGACAGCTTTGCCGAGGAGTTCGACGAGGTTGACCTGACCAAATCGGTCTTTGTGATTGATGGCAACCGGCTGTCCACCGCGGGCGGCACCTCGTCCATCGATCTGATGCTCAAGCTGATTGCCAATGACCATGGCGAAGAGCTGGCCAATGCGGTGGCGGATCAGCTGATCTATTCTTCCATCCGAACCGACCAGGATACCCAGCGGCTGTCGATCCCGACCCGCATCGGGGTGCGCCATCCGAAGCTGTCAATGGTAATCCAGATGATGGAAGCCAATATCGAAGAACCGATCAGCCCGTCGGTTCTGGCGCAGGATGTCGGCATGTCCACCCGCCAGCTGGAGCGCCTGTTCCGCCGGTATTTGAACCGGTCGCCCAAGCGCTATTACATGGAAATCCGGCTGCAGAAGGCGCGCAACCTGCTGATGCAGACGGATATGAGCGTGATCAATGTGGCGCTGGCCTGCGGCTTTGCCTCACCCTCGCATTTCTCCAAGTGCTACCGGGCGCATTACGACACCACCCCCTACCGCGAACGCGGCAGCAAGGCGGCGACGTATAAAGTGTGACCCGCAGGGCTGGCCTGCCGGTCAGCGGGATAGCCTGTACACTGCGCCCTCGCTTTCCGACGCAAACCAAATACTGCCGTCGGGCGCCTCCTGCACGTCACGGATGCGCCCGATTTCACCGCTGCGCAGCTGTTCCGCTTCTTTGAGCGGCGTTCCCGAGAGACGGGAAATGTAGTCGGATTTCAGCGAGCCCACGAAGATATCTCCGCGCCACTGCGGCCACATCCGGCCGGAATAAATCATCATGCCGGACGGCGCGATGGAGGGATCCCAATACCATTCCGGCTGCTCCATTCCGGGCTTTGCTGTGCCCTCGCCGATTTTGCCCCCCGAGTAATGGCGACCGTAGGAAATCACCGGCCAGCCGTAATTGGCGCCTTTGCGGATCCGGTTCACCTCATCGCCGCCTTTGGCCCCGTGTTCAGCGACCCAGAGGTTGCCTTGCAGATCCAGCGACATTCCCTGCGGGTTGCGGTGCCCGTAGGACCAGATTTCCGGCTGAGCGCCTTTAGTCTTTGCGAAAGGATTACCGGCGGGCACCGAACCGTCGCGGTTGATCCGCACCACCGACCCCTGGTGCAGCCGCAGGTTCTGGGCACTGGGCCGGTCGCCGCGTTCGCCCAGCGAAATGAACAGGCTGCCGTCTCGCGCCTCGACCACGCGGGCGCCGAAATGCCGCCCGCCCAATGCGCCGGGCGCGGCTTCGAACAGGATCCGGACGTCTGTCAGCCGGGTGTTGTCCGGGCTGAGCCGCCCGGACGCTAAGGCCGTCCCAGCACCCCGGCCCTGGCGCCTGGAAAAGGTCAGGAAAATTTCGCGGCTGCGGCCAAAGTCCCGTGGCACCATTACGTCGAGCAGGCCGCCCTGCCCCTCAGCCGCAACCGCCGGTGCCCCCTTGACGGCTTGCTTGCGGCCTTCCAGCACATGAAACAGCCGTCCATCACGCTCGGTTACCAGCAGCCCGCCACCGGGCAGGAAATCAAACGCCCATGGCACGTCAAAACCTTCCGCCTGCCGGGTCACGCTGAGGTCCCCCTGCGTTGATGAGAGCTTTTCTGCCTGCCCTGGCGTGGAAAACGTCAGCAGGGCAACGGCAACCGTCAGGAAGCTGGAAAACTTGGTCATTGAGGTCTTTTCCTTCTGTCGTTTCCCCTGTAAATCCACGCCCGCGCTGCATCCGGGGATCATATGGAGGTGCAGCATAAACCAAGCGGCCCGGGGAAAACTGTTCCGGTTCAATAGGACTTTTCTTTTTGAACCGGCTTGCCTAGGGTCCGATGTGAACATTTTTGTTCCAACAATGGGAGTTTTCAAATGAAGAAACTGCTGATGGCCACCGCGGCCGCTGCGCTGACGGCTGGCACCGCGTATGCCGGCGGCCACGCCAAGGAAGTGAAGCTCGGGATTCTGTTCGGATTCACAGGTCCGATTGAATCGCTGACACCGGCAATGGCCAGCGGCGCGGAACTGGCGATGGAAGAAGTCACCAAGTCCGGCAAGCTGCTGGACAGCGCGACCGTCAGTTCAGTTCGTGCTGACAATGGCTGTGTCGACAACGGTCTGGCTGTGGCCAACGCCGAAAAAATCATTTCCGAAGGCGTCAACGGCATTGTCGGCGGCGACTGTTCCGGCGTGACCGGCGCGGTTCTGCAGAACGTGGCCATTCCGAACGGCATGGTGATGATTTCTCCGTCCGCCAGCTCGCCCGGGCTGAGCACAATGGAAGACAACGGCCTGTTCTTCCGCACCACGCCTTCGGACGCGCGCCAGGGGGAAATCATGGCGGACGTGCTGAACGAGCGCGGCGTCTCGTCGATCGCACTGACCTACACCAACAACGACTACGGCAAAGGTCTTGCGGATTCGATCCAATCCGCCTTCGAAGCCTCCGGCGGCGAAGTCACCATCGTTGCGGCCCACGAAGACGGCAAAGGCGACTATTCGGCTGAAGTCGGCGCGCTGGCCTCGGCTGGCGGCGACGTGCTGGTTGTTGCCGGTTATCTGGACCAGGGCGGTCTGGGCATCATCCAAGGCTCGCTGGACAGCGGCGCGTTTGATATGTTCGGCCTGCCCGACGGTATGATCGGAGATTCCCTGCCGCAGAATGTCGGCCCGGACCTGGACGGCTCTTTCGGCCAGATCGCAGGATCGGACAGCGAAGGCTCCAAGGTCTTTGCTGAAATGGCAAAGGAAGCGGGTTTTGACGGCACATCGGCCTATGCACCGGAATCCTATGATGCTGCAGCACTTTTCCTGCTGGCGATGCAGGCTGCCAATTCGACCAAACCGGCGGACTACATGGGCAAAATCCTGGATGTGGCCAATGGACCGGGCGAGCCGATCAATCCCGGCGAGCTGGGCAAGGCGCTTGAAATCCTCGCTGCCGGCGGTGAGATCGACTATCAGGGCGCAACCGGCGTTGAGCTGATCGGCCCGGGTGAAAGCGCGGGTTCTTACCGCGAAGTCGAAGTCAAAGGCGGCAAGATCGAAACCGTCAAGTTCCGCTGATAAGAGACTGAAAAGACAGAGCGAAAGATCAGCCCGGGTTCCGCCCGGGCTGTTCCAAATTTAAAAACGCCGCAAAATCGCGGCAGGGGATGAAATGACATGATCGTCGTCGAGGATTTGCATAAGCACTTCGGCGGGTTCCATGCGGTTGACGGCGCTTCGCTGGAAATCGCTAAGGGGTCCATAACCGGTTTGATCGGCCCGAATGGTGCCGGCAAGACCACTTTGTTTAATGTAATCGCGGGTGTTTTGCCGCCGACCTCCGGCCGTGTCACCATGGACGGTGAGGATATCACCGGCCTGCCCCCGCATGAGTTGTTCCACAAGGGGCTGCTGCGCACCTTCCAGATTGCGCATGAGTTCTCATCCATGACGTGCCGGGAAAACCTGATGATGGTGCCGGGCGCGCAGTCGGGCGAAACCCTGTGGAACACCTGGTTCGGCCGCAAGCGGATTGCTGACGAGGAACGCGCGCTGCGGGCCAAGGCCGATGAGGTGCTGGAGTTCCTCACGATCAGCCATATTGCCGATCTGAAGGCGGGCCAGGTCTCCGGCGGCCAGAAGAAGCTGCTGGAGCTGGGCCGCACAATGATGGTGGACGCCAAGATCGTCTTTCTGGATGAGGTCGGCGCCGGCGTGAACCGCACGCTGCTTTATACCATTGCCGATGCCATCAAGCGCCTGAACGAGGAGCGCGGCTATACCTTTGTGGTGATCGAGCACGACATGGAGTTTATCGGCCGCCTGTGCGACCCGGTGATCTGCATGGCCGAAGGCAAGAAACTGGCCGAAGGCACCTTGGGCGAGATCAAGGCGAATGAGCAGGTGATCGAGGCCTATCTGGGCACCGGCCTGAAAAACAAAGACAAGCTGGAAAATACGTGATGGGCAGCACTGCAGGTTTCAGGGGCTCTGCCCCCGCCGCTGCGCGGCTCCCCCGGGATATTTTCAGCCAGAAGAACAAGGGAGGCTTTTGATGTCTGAACCCTTTTTGATCGGCGATTGCATGACAGGCGGATACGGCAAGGGGCCGGATATCCTGCATGACTGCACCATCGCTGTGAACCCCGGCGAAATCGCCGTGATCGTGGGCCCCAACGGGGCCGGGAAATCCACCGCCATGAAGGCGGTATTCGGGATGCTGAACGTGCATTCAGGGACTGTGCGGCTGGGCGGCGAGGACATCACCGCGCTGTCGCCGCAGGACCGGGTTGTGAAAGGCATGGGCTTTGTGCCGCAGACCAGCAACATCTTCACCTCGATGACGGTGGAGGAGAACCTGGAGATGGGCGCCTTTATCCGCACCGATGATTTTTCAGGGACAATTGAGCAGATCTATAACCTGTTCCCGATCTTGCGGGACAAACGCAACCAGCCGGCCGGTGAGCTGTCCGGCGGCCAGCGCCAGCAGGTGGCCGTGGGCCGCGCGCTGATGACCAAGCCCAAAGTACTGATGCTGGATGAACCCACGGCGGGTGTGTCCCCCATCGTGATGGATGAGCTGTTCGACAGGATCATCGAGGTTGCCCGCACGGGGCTGCCGGTCCTGATGGTGGAGCAGAACGCCAAGCAAGCGCTTGAGATCGCGGACAAAGGTTATGTTCTGGTGCAGGGGCGCAATGCCTATACCGGCACCGGCCAGGAGCTGCTGGCGGATCCCGAAGTGCGCAAGTCGTTCTTGGGAGGGTGAGGCATGAAAGCTACAGAATTTGGGCTTTCGTTGACACTTGCTCTTTCTCTTCCAGCTTCTCTAAACGCGGGAGTGGAAGCAATAGTTTGCCGCATCGCCGAAACTTGCACCATCGGAAACGGTTGTTCGAAGTCGAATGAGAGTTTTGAGTTCATCTTGATTGATGGAAGCCGTGGAGCGGTTCGGTTCAACGATAAGTTCGTCGATACCAAGCACGTTGGCCAAACTGCCTTTAGATGGCAGCAACACGGCCAAGAAAACTATCTTCGTTTCATTGATGACACTCAATTTCTACTGTCCCGCTTTTCGACGTCTGAAACGTTGCGCGCGAAAAGTATGACTGACGAAGAACAAGTGGAAGCTGAGTTCCAGAAACTTTCGGGCAATCACTCAGAGACGCTGGCAAACGCTTCTCTAGATTATGGGAGCTGTAACTAATGGACCTCCTAAACGCCCTTGTGGCGCTTACCAATTTTGTTGTCGTTCCCGGCCTCGCCTATGGCAGCCAACTGGCGCTTGGCGCGCTGGGAGTGACGCTGATCTACGGGATCCTGCGGTTCTCGAACTTTGCCCATGGCGACACCATGGCGTTTGGCGCGATGGTGACGATCCTGGTCACCTGGGCGTTCCAGTCGGTCGGGATCAGCTTTGGCGTCTTGCCGACGGCACTGCTGGCTCTGCCCTTTGGTATTCTGGGCACCATCGGCCTCGCGCTGCTGACGGACCGCACGGTTTACCGGTTCTACCGCGAGCAAAAGGCGAAACCCGTGATCTTTGTCATGGTCTCGCTGGGTGTGATGTTCATGATGAATGGCATCGTGCGCTTCATCATCGGCCCCGGCGACCAGCGGTTTGCTGATGGCGAGCGATTCATCATCAAGGCGCGCGCCTTCAAGCAGATGACCGGCCTGAATGAGGGCCTGGCGATCAAGACCACCCAAGGCATCACCGTGGTCACTGCGATCATCGTGGTGGCGGCGCTGTTCTGGTTCCTGAACAAGACCCGCACCGGCAAATCCATGCGGGCCTATTCCGACAACGAGGATCTGGCGCTGCTGTCGGGCATCAATCCGGAGCGCGTGGTGATGTACACCTGGATGATTGTGGCGGCACTGGCGACCATTGCAGGCGTTCTCTATGGCCTCGACAAGTCGTTCAAACCCTTCACCTATTTCCAGCTGCTGCTGCCGATCTTTGCCTCGGCCATCGTTGGCGGCCTTGGCAATCCGCTGGGCGCCATCGCGGGCGGGTTCATCATTGCGTTTTCCGAAGTGACGATCACCTATGCCTGGAAGAAGGTGCTGACCTACGGGCTGCCCGACAGCCTGGCCCCCGACGGGCTGGTTCAGCTTCTTAGCACCGACTACAAGTTCGCGGTTTCCTTTGCGATCCTGATTGTCGTCCTCCTGTTCAAGCCAACCGGCCTCTTCAAAGGGAAAGCGGTATGAGCGACACCATGAAACATACCCTTCTTTTCGTCTTTGTCGGCGTGATGATCCTGGCTGAAGGCATGACCGATTTCCTGTTCTTTTCCGGCTCCTGGAACTCGGCGCTGGTGATCCTGAACATGGGGCTGATTTCGGCCATCATGGCGATCGGGGTGAACATTCAGTGGGGCTTTGCCGGGCTGTTCAACGTCGGCATCATGGGCTTTACCGCGCTTGGCGGGCTGGCTGTGGTGCTGACCTCAACCCCGGTGATCCCCGCAGCTTGGACGTCGGGCGGCGTCAGCATTGTGATGGCACTGGTCATGGGTGCCATGACCGTGGTTGCCGGTGTGATGATCAGCAAATTCATGGCCCCCGGCAAACTGCGTGCGTTGGTGCTGGCTGGTATGATGATCGCGGGTTTCTTTGTCTACCGTGCGATCTTTGATCCGGCGGTTGGTGCGGTTGAGGCGATCAACCCGGCACTGCAGGGCAACATCGGCGGCCTGGGTCTGCCGGTGCTGCTGGCCTGGCCCGCTGGCGGGCTGCTGGCTGCGGGTGCTGCCTGGCTGATCGGCAAGACCGCTTTGGGCCTGCGGTCGGACTATCTGGCGATTGCCACGCTGGGCATCGCCGAGATCATCATTGCTGTGCTCAAGAACGAGGACTGGCTGTCGCGCGGTGTGAAGAACGTGGTCGGCCTGCCCCGTCCGCTGCCCTACGAAGTGGATCTGCAGAACGATCCGGGCTTTGTCGAGAGTGCTGCCGGATTTGGTCTCGACCCGGTTCTTGCCTCAACCATTTACGTCAAAGCAGGATATGCGCTGATGTTCACCGCAGTTCTGCTGGCGCTATTGTGGATGGCGCAGATGGCATTGAAAAGCCCCTGGGGCCGGATGATGCGCGCCATTCGCGACAACGAGACCGCGGCCGAGGCAATGGGCAAAAACGTGACCCGCCGCCATCTGCAGATCTTCGTGCTGGGATCCGCAATCTGCGGCATTGCCGGCGCGATGATGACCACACTGGACAGCCAGCTGACACCGGGCACCTACAACCCGCTGCGTTTCACCTTCCTGATCTGGGTGATGGTGATCGTCGGCGGTTCCGGCAACAACTTCGGAGCAGTTCTGGGCGGCATGCTGATCTGGTTTTTCTGGATCAAAGTGGAGCCGATGGGCATCCTGCTGATGGAGTTTGTCACCTCCGGCATGGCCGAGGGCAGCGCGCTTAAGACCCACCTGTTGGAAAGCGCCTCGCACATGCGGCTGTTCACGATGGGCTTGATACTGCTGCTTGTTCTCAGGTTCAGTCCGCGCGGGCTGATCCCTGAAAAATAAAACAGCGCCGCCCTGGATGTTCCGGGCGGCGCTTTTGGCTTCTTTCTGGTGAAAAATACTCCCGCCGGAGGCATGGGTTTGGCGCAAAGCCAAACCCGTTTCTCTTTGCTCAGCGCCCTTTGAACAGGCTGCCGAGAATGCCGCGGACAATCCGGCGCCCGGTCGTGCCCTTCAGCTCCTTGATCACCGCTTCAGACATTGCCGAGGTGAAGGTGTCTTTTTTCCGGAAAGCTTTTGCAGAAGACCGGCTGACCCTTGAACCGGAATACCGGCGGGCGGCGTTGAATTCCCGCGCCATCGGCTGGGGGGCCTCTTCTGCTGCAACCTCGGAAGTTTCTGCTTCCTGCGCTGCCGCCTCCGCGCGCTGTGCCAGAATTTCATATGCAGACTGCCGGTCCAGCGGATTGTCGTATTTCCCCGCCATGTCCGAAGCTTCCAGCATGGCCGCCCGCTCCTGCACTGTAACCGGTCCGAGCTGGGTACTTGGAGGGCGGATCAGCGTGCGTTCGACCACGCCCGGCACGCCTTTTTTCTGCAGCATAGAGGTGACAGCTTCCCCGACTCCAACTTCGCGAATAGCCTCCCCGGTGGAAAAACGCGGGTTCTCGCGGTAGGTTTCCGCCGCCAGTTTCAGATTCCTGCGGTCCCTGGCGGTAAAAGCCCGCAGCGCGTGCTGAATGCGATTGCCAAGCTGGCCGAGAATATCCTCCGGCACATCAGCCGGATTCTGGGTGATGAAGTAGATCCCAACTCCTTTGGACCGGATCAACCGCGCCACTTGTTCAACTTTGTCGACCAGAGCCTTCGGCGCATCCTCAAACAAGAGATGCGCCTCATCGAAAAAGAACACCAGACGCGGTTTCTCGGGGTCGCCCACCTCGGGCAGCTCTTCGAACAGCTCGCTCAGCAGCCACAGCAAAAAAGTTGAATAGAGCCCCGGCGCCGCCATCAGCTTGTCCGCGGCCAGAATGTTGATCATGCCCTTACCAGCCGCGTCACAGCGCATCAGGTCGCTCAGCGCCAGCGCCGGCTCCCCGAACAAGCCGGCACCGCCCTGGTTTTCCAGCACCAGCAGGCGCCGCTGGATAGCACCGATCGACGCCGGGGACACGTTGCCGTACCGCAGTGACAGCTGCGCCCGGTTTTCGCCGATCCAGACCAACAGCGATTGCAGATCCTTCAAGTCCAGCAGGGGCAAGGCGTCTTCATCTGCCAACCTGAACGCGATGTTCAAAATGCCTTCCTGCGCTTCGCTCAGCTCCAATAACCGGGACAGCAGCAGCGGGCCCATTTCCGCAACGGTTGTGCGCACAGGGTGGCCCTGCTCGCCATAAAGATCCCAAAAAGCGACCGGGCAGGCATGGTAGCAGTAATCGGCAAACCCGATCTTCTCCGCGCGCGAGGTGAAGGCGTCATGCAGTTTGTGGCTTGGTGATCCAGGCTTTGCCAAGCCGGACAGATCCCCCTTCACATCAGCAAGGATCACCGGCACGCCGGCATTGGAAAACCCTTCAGCCAGGATTTGCAGAGTGACTGTCTTGCCTGTGCCGGTTGCCCCGGCGATCAGCCCATGCCGGTTGGCGTATTTCAGAGCAAGCCCCTGCGGCGCGCCATAACCTTCGCCGCCTCCGCCCAGAAAGATACTGTCTGCCATGCCTGTCCCCTGCCTGTCTTTTTCCCTGTGGATAACAATACAACGTTAACTTTTCAGTGCGATAGTCAATCTTGCCCGCCCCTGCAAATGCGGTTGCCGTGGCGGACATTTCCTCCCTGTCAGACTGGCCGTGCCTTGTGCACGGCCTTCTTTTTTTGGCGGGACTGCCTGCTAAACAGGCAAAAACCGCGGCGTTTCAGACATCCAGGGTTCCATTCTCCCTAAATTGAAGCCTGCGCGACTTTTTTTGAACTTGCATGTTGACCGATGGCCAGCCCTTTCGTAACGTCCTACGCAATAACTAAGTCGGCCAGTCCGACGGGGAGACACAACACGAAAAAGGGAGCCGTATGGTTCCCTTTTTTGTTCCGATACAGTGACTTCCAGGCTTGAAACATTTTGCGCGGATTTCCCCGCAGATCATTTGTTATTGGCCTGACACCACCCGGCCGGCGTGGTAAACGCAAAACCAGCGTCTTTAGAAAAATGAGGCATTCATGTTGAAGTCCCTGACCCCGATCACGCTTGCCGCAGTGCTGGCCATGTCCGCCCCGCTGGCGGCACAGGAAACAGCCGCGGAAGAGACTGCGGGGGCGGAATCCGCTGAGCAGACAGAACAAACAGAATCAACTGCAGATCAGCTGTTGGACCTGGGCGAACCGGTCAGCGATGGCCCCCGGGCTGGCGACCGTTACTCCAAGGAAACGCACGGCGATTGGGATTTGGCCTGCATCAAAACTGACAGCGGCACCGATCCCTGCTCGCTGTTGCAGGTGCTGGCAGGCCCGCAAGGCAACCCGATCGCCGAAGTATCGCTGTTCCGGATTGATCAGCAAGGCGGCCAGGCCGTTGCCGGGGCCACAGTCATCGTGCCGTTGGAAACGCTGCTGCCTGCCGCGCTGACGATATCAATCGATGGCGCCCCGGCCAAACGCTACAACTATTCTTTTTGCAACCAACTGGGCTGTGTGGCGCAAATCGGCCTGACACAGGGCGACATCGACGCCTTCCGGAAAGGCAAGGAAGCCGTTCTGTCGCTGCGTCCGGCGCCCGCGCCGGATCAGGTGGTGCAGATGAAACTGTCGCTGAACGGTTTCACCGCCGGCTTTGACGTCGTGGACGTGGTCAAGCAATAAGCCCGCTGGCTTTGAAAACTGAAAACGCCGCGCGCCTTCGGGCCGCGGCGTTTTGCGTTACGGGGATCAAACCTTGCGCAGGGCCAGCACCGCGTTCAGCCCGCCAAATGCAAAGGCGTTGGACAAGACCACATCGACTTCTGCCTCGCGGGACTCGTTCGGCACCACATCCAGCGCGCATTCCGGATCGGGGTCTTCATAGCCGATGGTCGGGGCAATCACCCCGTCGCGCAATGCCATGATGCAAGCCAAAAGCTCCACCGCACCGGTGCCGCCAATCAGATGGCCATGCATGGATTTGGTGGAGGAGATCATCAGGCTGTCCGCATGGGGGCCGAATACATCCGCAACGGCAGCGCATTCGGTCTTGTCATTGGCAGCAGTGCCAGTGCCATGAGCGTTGATATAACCCACCTCAGACGCGTTGATACGGGCATTCTGCAATGCGCCCGAAATGGCGCGGGCGGCGCCCTGTTTGCTGGGCATCACGATGTCGGCTGCGTCCGATGACATGGCAAAGCCGATGACTTCGCACAGAACTTCAGCACCCCGCGCCCTGGCGTGCTCATACTCTTCGAACACAAAGATGCCTGCGCCCTCGCCCTGCACCATACCATTGCGGTTGGCGCTGAACGGACGGCAGGCGTCTTTGGACATCACCCGCAGCCCTTCCCAGGCCTTGACCCCACCAAAGCACAGCATGGATTCAGAGCCGCCGGTGATCATCACCGGGCTCATGCCCGAGCGCACCATCTGAAAAGCCTGCGCCATCGCATGGTTGGAGGACGCGCAGGCCGTGGACACGGTGAAACTGGGACCCTTGAGGTTGAACTGCATCGACACATGGCCGGCCGCCGCATTGTTCATCAGCTTGGGCACCACAAAGGGGTGCACCCGGTTCTTGCCGTCCTCGTAGACGCTGCGATAGTTCTCATCCAGCGTTTGCATGCCGCCGCCGGAATTGCCCAGAACCACGCCGGCCTTGGCAGACAGATCGCCATGGAACTCCAGGCCTGACTGTTCGATCGCCTCTTTGGCCGCAGTCAAGGTGAACTGGGTGAACCGGTCATAGAGGCTCATCTGCTGGCGGTTGAACCGCCCTTCTGCCTCAAACCCGCGGACCTGGCCGCCGATCTTAATCGCCAGCCGGTCCACATCGCGAAACTCCAGCTCTCCAATGCCGCAGCGGCCTTCGCGCATGGCCTCCAGTGTGGCGGGCACGGAGTGTCCCAGGGCATTTATGGTTCCAGCCCCGGTGATGACGACGCGCTTCATGGGCTATCTTACGCTTTTTCTAAAATCAGCTTGTCGATGCCTTCGACGATAGCCGCAACATTGGAAATGTTAAAATCACTGTTTTCGGGTTCATTGGCATTGAAGGGGATCGAAATATCAAACTCCTCCTCAATGGCGAATATGCTTTCAACCAGGCCCAGGCTGTCGATGCCCAGATCCTCCAACGTGCTGTCGAGGGTCACATCCGACGGCTCAAGAACCGCCTGTTCAGCAATAATTGCAATGACCTTGTCCTGCGTGCTCATGTGGAGATCCCCGACGTTGTGGCTGAGGCAGATGTAGTAATTCGGCCGTTACTTGAAAACAGCCTTTTTTAACAATTCGATGTCACGCATCAAACGCGGCAGGCGGCGTTGTGCTTTATACATCTCAGTATGGGTCTCCATCTTGACGCTGGGATAGCCCATGATCACCCGGCCCGCAGGCACATTCGACAGGATCTTGGTGCCGCCGCCGGCGATCACCCCGTCGCCGATGAAAATATTGTCGACCACGCCGCATTGGCCGCCCAGCACCACGTTGTTGCCGACATCGACAGAGCCGGAAATGCCGGTCTGGCCGCACAGCAGGCAATCATTCCCGACCCGGGTGTTGTGGCCCACATGCACCTGATTGTCGAGCTTGCTGCCATTGCCGATCACCGTGTCGCGGATGGTGCCGTTGTCCAAGGTGCAATTGGAGCCGATTTCCACGTCATCGCCAATGGTGACGGCCCCGAGAGAGTGGATGCGGATCCAGGCCTGTGCCTTGGCCCCGCCCTGATCGCCCATGGTCTTGCGGGCGTTTTCAGCACCGGAAACTTCGGGTGTGACATAGGAAAAACCGTCGCCGCCGACGCGTGCGCCAGGCTGGGCGCGGAAACGGGCGCCGATGGTTGCCCGGGCGCCGATCGAGACCATTTCGCGCACCTGTGCGTCCTCGCCGATCACCGCATCTGTTCCGATGTAACAATGCGGACCGATGACCGAGCGGGCGCCGATTTTGGCTCCGGCGCCAATGACGGCCAGCGGGCCAACCGACACGTCCTCACCCAGCTCAGCAGTAGGATCGATCACTGCAGAAGGGTGAATACCGGCAGCAAACCCCTGGCCGCGGTCCAGCATTGCTGTGACGCCGGACATTGTCATTCGCGGACGCGGGGCAAAGATAGCAGCCTTCAAGCCGAACGACTGCCAGTCCGCCCCGTCCCACAGCACGGCTGCCTGCGCGTTGCCTGCCTGCAGACCCTCCGCGTATTTCGGCGCCATGGCCATGGCGATCTGGCCCGCTTCGGCATCCTGCGGCTCTGCCGCGCCTGCAATTTGCAGATCCAAGTCGCCCTGGGCTTCGGTTCCCAGGGACTCAGCGATCTGGCGGATTGTGAACATGGCAGGCCCTTTCAGAATAATCCTGTGTGGGCCTGCTATTTACCCTTGAACGCCGGGCAGCACCACCCCCGCACGTTCCAGCGCCGCCCAGACCTTGGCGTCGCGGCCATAAACATCGCGGCGGAATTCCGCGCGGCCTTTGCCCGACACAACCGCAGTCCGGTAGATGATATGCACCGGCACTTTTTGCTCCAGCGGCACCTTGGTTTCCTTGCCGCTGCTCAGGATGCGGTGAAAGAATTCCTTCGGGTTTTCATTTTGCTTGGCCAGCAACGCATAGGCAAATTCAAACGGCTGTGCCAGCCGGATACAGCCGTGCGAAAAAGCGCGCACTTCGCGGGCAAACAGGCTCTTTTGCGGGGTGTCGTGCAGATAGATGTTGTATTTGTTCGGGAACATGAACTTGACCAGCCCCAGCGCGTTACGGCTGCTGGGCGGCTGCCGCATGGAGAACGGAAAGTTCCGCGCAGTATACTGTGAGAAATCAGCGGATCCCCGGTTCACCACCCGGCCGCGCCGATCGGTGATTTGGATATGGCCGACCGCGTTAGGGTTGCTCTGCAGCTTGGGCAGATACTCCTTGGTGATGATCGAGCGCGGCACATACCAGCTCGGGTTGATCACCATATGCTCCATCTCGTCGGAGAATTCCGGACTGCGGCGGTCATGCGTGTTTTTGCCGATTACAGAACGGGTTTCAAAGGTCACATCACCATTATCAACGATTTTGGCTGTGAAATCAGTCTGGTTGACCAGAATGTGCCGCTCACCCCGGTCCGGTGTCAGCCAGCGCTCACGCTCCATCGCGATGATTATGGACTTCAAACGGTTGGAAACAGGCTTGTTTACCTCGGAGATTGTACCGGCACCAGCCACGCCGT
Organism: Leisingera sp. F5; assembly: GCF_001593695.1. Taxonomy (NCBI): domain Bacteria; kingdom Pseudomonadati; phylum Pseudomonadota; class Alphaproteobacteria; order Rhodobacterales; family Roseobacteraceae; genus Leisingera; species Leisingera sp. F5. The sequence continues at coordinate 205,364 of NZ_LUKH01000001.1, forward strand.
CGGTTTCCAATCCATGATCGGATTGGAAGCTTTGCACAGCCTTTTCCAGCGCGGTGTCGTAGCTGCGTGAAGCGCTCCGCTGCAAATAGCCCATCGCCATCAGACGGTTCCGCAGGGTAATGACAGCCGGGCCCTGGTCACCAGGCTCCAATTTCTTGGCGTTGACACCTGGCCCCCAGCCACCGCCCGCCAGGATCTGCTCCAGCCGCAGCTTTTCACGCATCAGCGCGCGGTATTGCGGCGATGCCGGCACCAGGCTGCGCATATATGCATGAGGCTGCTCATCCTGGATGCCTGCCAGAAAACTGGCCCCGTCTACAGTATGTTTCTTGCGGACCATGCCATCGTCGATCCGCGATGGCACCAGAAGACCGGTCTGCAGATCGGTCGCGTAATCCACCAGGGCCTGGCTCAGCGCGGCCTCGATGGTGCCGATGTCGCGCGTGGTGCGCACCTCACGCATCTGCTGCATCAGCGCGCTGACTTCTGCCGAACGGTCCGGCAGACCATGGGCACGGGTTTCATTCAAAGCCGTCAGCAGCGCATTGCGGCGCTGGCGCGAGGCCTCATCCGAACCGGTCCAAATCGCCTGATAACCGTTTTCCCGGTAAAATTTGGCCACGGCGTCGCTGCCGAAGGCAGCTTCCGCCACCGCCTGGCGGAAAGCCGCCGAAATTTCAGCCTGCGCTGAACTGGAAACAGTCCCCGCGGTCAGGCCGCCCAAGGCCAAGGCAAACAGCCCTGCTTTAATCCCCGGCAAAAAGTTTCCTGCGGATGCGCGCGTCATAATATCCGGTCCTTGAGCCGATTTTTTCTAATCTTAGCGGTGCCTATCTGAAATTCTGGTAAATGCCAGCCGGTGTTGTCCATTCACAATCGCGAAAAGTTAACATTGATGCACCGATGCCGCGTCTAAGAAGCCCAGTTGCAACAGTCGCGGGGAAAAGTTCCCTGGCCCTCCCCTTTTGCGCAAGAAATTGCCGAAAAACGGGCTATCCGTTACAGTGCGGCAAAGAAATGTTGGAACCAGATTCAGGCTGTGTCATACAAGCCGCACGTTAACTAAGACAGTTGGCGAGCCCGTAACATCGGGCGATTAGGCAGGACTAGAAGCGTACGGGACGGCGCAGTGAAAATGGCGAAAACCACGGGCACGGGGATCTCCCGGCGTTCTCTTTTGGGTGTATTTGCTGCAACCGCAGTGGCAGCAGCCCCGACCTTCTCCAATGCAGCAGGTTTCTTGCGTGGCGGCGGTGATATCCGCCGGATCCGCATGTATTCGGGCCGCACTGGCGAACGGCTGGACATGGTCTACTGGATTGACGGACAGTACATCAAAGACGCGGTCAGGGAAGTCAATCACTTCATGCGCGATTGGCGCACTGATCAGGTCAAGGACATGGACCTGCGCACCATAGATATCATGGCCGCCTCGCACAATCTTCTGGATGTGAACGAGCCCTATATGCTGCTGTCAGGCTACCGCAGCCCGAAAACCAACGCAATGCTGCGCAGCCGCTCGCGCGGGGTGGCAAAGAACTCCCTGCATATGCGCGGCCAGGCTGCCGATCTGCGGCTGGCATCACGGTCGGTGTCGCAAATGGCCAAGGCCGCCGAGGCCTGCCACGCCGGCGGTGTCGGTAAGTACCAGCGTTCGAACTTCGTGCATATGGATTGCGGTGTTGTCCGCACTTGGCGCGGCTGACCACCGGCTCTTTGCAATAATGCAAGCCTGCACACTCTAGTGCGGGCTTTTTAGTTTTCAGGACACAGGCCAGCCCGGAGCGTCCCCAGCTATGGCCATGAATTTGTAAACAGCCGGTTTTTCCCGTTGCAGAGGCTGCAAAGCACGGTTATACCCCGCTTTAACGACGCACCTGTAGCTCAGCTGGATAGAGCGCTGCCCTCCGAAGGCAGAGGCCAGAGGTTCGAATCCTCTCAGGTGCGCCAAAGTTCCCTGGAAATTGAATCGCCACTGTCTATCCAGGCTACCAGCACTCGTTGCGAATGCTGTGCTGGAATGTTCATCATCCAAGCCTCCAGCGCCTTACTCCTGAAAATCGCTAACTGCGCTGGATAGCTCAGCCGCCGCCGCGTAATAAGCGAGGCTGCGAAGATAGTCCGGAGCCTCCTCGCCAAACGCTTTCAACACCTCCTCAGCCGGTTGCATGAAATCCCCGGCAAGTTCCGGCGGAGCTGAAAGAAACTTGTTGGCCCAAGCTTCATCGTCCAGCTCACCTCCAAAGAGCGTTCGGATTTCTTGAACGATCTCCGCAAATACCCCCGGTTCAGGTGTGTTCAGTGCCGCGTTGACCAATCTTCTGAGCTCTGTGCCGCGCTGGCCTTGCAGGGAGTAATGCACCGCGGCAACTTGGCGCTTGTTCAGATGCAGCGGTAGATATCCCAAGGCGAGGTGTCCCTTTCCAGGCTTTGAAATCACGTTGAAATCGGCGCTTCGCCCATCAGCCGAAACCGTCACGGAATCTATAGGGAGAGCACTAATGCCCGCCGCGGCTTCAAGAACCGATAAAAGTTCGGACTTTTCAATGGAGCCAGAGACCCCTGCATTTAGAGAGATGCCCGCGACCAGCACTTCCCGGCCTCTGAAAACCCTTGAGATTATCGCCCGTCCACGGAAATCATACGCTAGGACGTCGGCATATGGGCTGCATTCCGGACTGGCTTCCGGATAATGCAATACGCTTTCTCCGGCAGAAGGATCCATTTGGGTCAAGCGTTCGACGTCGAATTTGGCGAGTTTTGACATCGCAAAACGCCCGCTTGCCTCGATTGTTATGAGTCCCCCTGGCCCTGCGCCGCCTGATCCTCCGACAAGCAGTTCAGCGCTCATTGTGCCCAAGAACCCTGCCTCCTTACTGTCATGGGGACCTTTTATTGAAAGTGCAGGAAAACATGTGTTTTTCTTATTGGTGCCGGCCCCTAGGATCCTTGTGCCTCTGTCAACATCAATCAGATCGCCCGGATAAATCGTATGAAGCTCTCTTGCAGGGAATGCCCCCAACGGCAGGAAGTAAAGCGCTTCTAACGCTCGGAACCGTGCTTGAACCTGCGTTACATCGGGAGAGGCATGCCCAATACCGGGTAAAAATGCTGCGGCAACCAGACCCACAGCCGCCGCATATTTTGTTACATGCATTAGAATATCCTCCGCTGTACCTATAACCGGCAAGAGAGAAACTATCGCGTTGCTCCGGACTTTCTACCGCCAGTCCGGGATTTCTCAAAAATGCCTACAGCCGTAGGCTGTGTTCCAATCCAGCGGCTTTGCTTCCCCAGCAAGCTGACAACAGCGCCTCAAGCGCCCTCAGATGCCCTGTTGTCTACACGGGTAAAATTTCACAGCTTTGCATCCCTACTGCCGGAGTGCCTGACTAAATGCCTCCAGCAGAGCTCTTTGCCGCGGCGATTTGCCAAGGCTCGGCGGCCAGGTCAGCCAATAGCCTTCAATTGTAGCCAGCTCCGGCGCAGGCGCGCATTCCAATTGCCCTGTTTGCAAGAGATTTGCAGCCAAAGCTTTGGATCCCAAAACAACACCCATCCCCAATCGGGCAGCCCGCAAGGCATGCGCCATGGAGTCTACAGACACTGGGCCGGCATCAGGTTCCGTTTCGCCCGTCACTCTGGCCCATTCCGCCCAGCCCGGCCGTTCTCCACGCAATTCTATGACCGGAAGCTGCCGCCACCCGGCCGCTTTTCCAGGTGCTGTCATTGGTTGCAGCACTTCATTTGCCAGCAAGATCCCGTCGCGCCCCTGCCAGCCTCCGCGTCCGTACCGGATGTGCAATGCCCCGTCGGCCGCCTCAAACTCCAGTCGTTTCGGGACGGTTTCCGTAACCAGGCGCAGATCCGGGTAAGCTTTCGAAAACAAACCCAACCGTGGCAACAACAGCATTTCCAGATGCGATGGCAAAGCCGCAACCCTCAGCTCCCGGGCACTTTGGCCAAATAGATTATCGGTGCCCTGTTCCAGAGCGAGCAGAGTGTCATGGACCAGCGGCAGGTAACTTTCACCATCCACAGTCAGTATCACACCGCGCGCCGAGCGAATAAAAAGCTGCCGCCCCAGCCAGGATTCCAGGTTTCGGATCCGCTGGCTGACCGCGGCCTGTGTTGCGCCGAATTCCTCCGCTGCAGCTGTGAAACTGCCAAGCCGGCCAGCCGCTTCAAACACCTTCAGCCAGTCGAGCGGCGGCAAGCCCTGTTTGGTTGCTTTCTTAGGCATTAGAAAACCTAACCCTCAAACCCCGGTTTTCGTCGTTCTCTTGATGGCTCAGCCTCGGTATTAGCGCAAGGGAGAACCAAGCCAACCGGAGAGATCCCATGCCCCGTTCCGTAACCGCTGACACATCCGGCAGTTATCTGACTCTGACTCTTGAAGACGGTCAACAGTGCCGTTTTCACGCGATCTGGCTGCGCGACAATGCGCTGGATCCAGAAACCCGCGCACCGGGCAACGGCCAGCGCCTGATCACCATTGGCGACATACCTGCAGACACCAGGATCAGCACCGCATTGGTGGAAAACGACGCCTTGACAGTGACCTTCTCGCCCGAAGGCAAGACCGTCACATTCCCCGGTGCCTGGTTGAAGTCACACGCCTATGATGTTGACAAAGCGTCTGATTTTGGCCGCGTTGCACCAGAAATTGTAACCTGGAACAGCAACCAGCCCGCCCCGGCGTTTGACTGGAACGATGTGCTGTCCGATCCTTTGGTCAAGCGTGATTGGCTGGACGCAATTGCGCGTCTTGGCTTTGCCAAGCTGGTTAACGGCCCCGTCAAGGAAGGCGCGCTGATCGACTGTGCGGAGATGTTCGGATTTGTGCGCGAAACCAACTACGGACGCTTCTTTGAAGTACGAACCGAGGTGAACCCGACCAACCTTGCATATACCGGCCTGGGCCTGCAGGCGCATACCGATAACCCCTACCGCGATCCGGTGCCAAGCTTGCAGATCCTGTATTGCCTGGAAAATTCGGCAGAAGGCGGCGACAGCATCGTGGTGGACGGATTCCGCGCGGCGGAACGGCTGCGCGAAGAAGACCCGGAAGGGTTTGCCCTGCTGGCCGGCTATCCGGCCCGGTTCGAATACAAAGGCTCCGATGGCGTGCATCTGCGCGCACGCCGCCCGATGATAGAACTCGCGCCTGATGGCGAGATGATCGGTATGCGCTTCAACAACCGATCCTCGGCGCCGTTCATGGACGTGCCCTTTGAGAAGATGGAAGCCTATTATGCCGCCTACCGGCGTCTGGGTGAGTTCATTGACGATCCCGACATGGGTGTTGCGTTCAAACTGGAGCCCGGCGAGAGCTTTATCGTCGATAACACCCGCGTGTTGCACGCCCGCCTTGGCTATTCCGGATCGGGCTCCCGCTGGCTGCAGGGGTGCTACGCCGACAAGGACGGGTTGCTGTCGACCCTGAACGTTCTGAACGCCCAGATGGAGGGCTGAATAATGAGCAAGCCGGATTTCAGCACGCTGACCCAGGACAACATTGTCGCCTTCATCGGTGATATCTTTGACCGCCGCGGCGATGAGGAGTACCTTGGTGAACCGGTCACCATGACCGAACATATGCTGCAAGGCGCCACCATAGCCGAAGCGAACAATCAGCCGGAAGAGATCATCGTGGGGGCGCTTCTCCACGATATCGGCCATTTCACCAGCGAGTTCGGGACATTCTCCATGGATGACACCGAAGACCGGTTTCATGAGGAGGCAGGCGCCGAGGTGCTGGAGCAGTTCTTCCCCTCGGTGATAACCGATTGCGTGCGCTATCACGTGGCAGCGAAACGCTATCTCTGCGCCACCAAGCCGGAATATTTCAACCGTTTGTCAGAGGCTTCCATCCATTCCCTGAACCTGCAGGGCGGACCGATGAATGCAGAAGAAGCGGCGGAGCTGGAGCTGAACCCGAATCTCAAGCAGATCATCGCAGTACGCTATCTGGATGAGGCTGGCAAACGCGCGGATATGGACACGCCCGATTACTGGCACTTTGCACCAATGGTGCAGCGGATGGTCGACAGGCATATGGGTGCTGGAGATTCTGCAAAGTGAGCGCGCCGGAGTACATCTTTGAGGCCAGCTCCAAACCCTCACTGCCGTGGCACGAGGTGCCGCTGATCCGGGCGACCGAGGAAAGCGTCGAGGGCTATGGCTGCCTGGTGGAGGATCCGGACGCCTTCGAGATCGAGATTGTCCAGTGGCCTGCCCAGGGCTGGCGCCCGATCGACGAGGGCACCGGGGATGAGGGTGGCTGGGTCGAGGGCACATTCCGCTGCGGCTGGCGCGGGGACGTACTGTATGGCGAAAATGAAGCGGTCAACGGCAATTATGTGCTGGGCTGGTCCGCTGATCCGCAAACGGCACAGACCGCCGAGCAGACCGCGCCGCGGGATCGGGTGCTGCTGTGGCACATGAACTATCACCCCGACGGCGGGCAGATGTTTTTTCCGCTGGAGAACAAACCCTTCATCGTGCCGACCGCTCTGCCGGGGGATGATCTGACGCCGGAGAAGGTCGTGGCCTTCTGGTGCGACGGGTCAAAAGGGCTCTATATCCATCCCAACATCTGGCACGAGGGAATTTTCCCGGTAGAGAACAACCAGCGCTTTCGCGACCGCCAGGGCAAGGTGCACGCGCGGGTCAGCTGCGATGTGGGCAAGGAGTTTGGGGTCTACCTGTCCTGCCCGTTGCGCGCGGATAAGATCCAAGGGTAAGACGCGGCCCTTAAACCACAAACGGCGCCTCGCAGGGCGCCGTTTTCGTCTGCTCTTCAGCCAGTGTCAGACAAACAATTCGTGTGCCAGCTCCAGCGCATCGATCAGCGTATCGACCTCTTCCTTAGTGTTATAGAGACCAAAAGAAGCACGGCATGTTGCGGACACGCCCAAATGATCCATCAGCGGCCCGGCGCAGTGATGGCCTGCACGCACCGCCACACCCTTTTTATCGAGGATAGTGGAGACGTCATGAGGATGTGCGGCGCCTTCCATTGTGAAGCTGAAAATAGCAGCCTTACCAACTGCTTGCCCTTGCACATTCACCCAGTTCAAGCCTGTCAGACGCTGCATTGCATAATCGCGCAACCCGCCTTCATGCTTGGCGATGTTCTCCATGCCGAGGTCCATCATGTAGTCCAGCGCAACGCCAAAGCCGATGGTCTGCACGATGCCCGGCGTGCCGGCTTCGAACTTCATTGGAGGATCATTGTAGATGATCTGATCCATGGAGACTTCCTTGATCATGTCGCCGCCGCCGATAAACGGGCGCATCTCGGCCATGCGTTCTGGCTTAATATAGATCGCACCGGAGCCGGAAGGACCATATAGCTTATGCCCGGTAATCGCGTAGAAGTCACAACCGATGTCCTGCACATCGACCGGCATATGAACAGCACCTTGCGAGCCATCCACCAGCACCGGCACCCCCTTGGCATGGGCGCCTTGGGTGATCGCCTTCACGTCCACAACGGTGCCCAGCACATTGGAGCATTGGGTAACCGCAACCAGTTTGGTCTTGGGAGTGATCGCGTCGATCACCTTCTGCGGGTCCAGGCTGCCGTCATCGGCCACATCCACCCACTTCAGCACCACGCCCTGGCGTTCCCGCAGGAAGTGCCAGGGGACAATATTGGCGTGGTGTTCCATCACCGACAAGATGATCTCATCCCCCGCCTCCAACCGCGGCATGGCCCAGCCATAGGCGACCAGATTGATGCCCTCGGTGGTGCCCGAATTCAGCACGATGGCGTTTTCATCACCGGCATTCAGGAAGTGGGAAATGATACCGCGAACAGCCTCGTATTTCTCGGTCGCGAGATTAGAAAGGAAATGCAAGCCACGGTGAACGTTGGAATATTCCTCGGCATAGGCGCGTGTTACCGCATCAATCACGACCTGCGGTTTCTGGGCCGACGCACCGTTGTCGAGATAAGTCAGCGGCTTGCCGTTCACCTCACGCGCAAGGATCGGAAAGTCGGCACGTATTTTTTCCACGTCATACATGTTCGGGAAGTCCCAGATTGGCTGGGCCGATCAGACCCACGATAAAGAGAAGGGCAAACACCAGGATCATGCTGGCCATCAAAACCACACCAAGCGACCGCCAGACAGAGCCGAACCTGTGCGCTGTATTGACGAAGTGCAAGAGGATAAAGAACACCATGATGTTCGCCGCAATATTCAGCAGGGCAGCCAGGGCCGGCAGCACCAGAAGCATTGCAACGACGGCGGCGTTGAGACCCGCCTGCAGCAATTGCAGCCAGGTCACCAGTGCAAGCAGCGCTGCCAGATTGCCTTGACCGCCCAGCCATCGGCCGGTGGTTGAAAGCATGGCGATGAAGCTGATCTGCAGCAGCAGAATAACCGCAAAGTAGGCGCCAGGCGCAAACCGCGGTATCAAAACCTCAGGCGGCAGCGGAAACAGCACTTGCTGCAATGTATAGACGCAAGTGTTCAGCACCACCGACAGCAGAAAGCCTGTCCACAACGCCTCGCGCGGCCAATCCTGTGCCAGAATCTGCTGCGCAGCATCTCGCGGCGATTTCACCGTCAGCAGGGCAAAGGCGGCCAGTGTGTTCATTGCTTTGCCCAATACCCTTGGATCATGCCGGACACCCAGAACCACAGGAAGACAGCACACCACAGTGCCCCCACCAGGTTCAAGGCGGGACCAGTCCCGATGAAGCCAGCGACAAGCCCGTTCAGCAGCATCAGCGGGCTGGCTGCCAGAAAGGCCCAGAACAGCGCCAGCCGGGCACAGTAGGCTTCACCCTGCCCGCCTGCCGCGCGGGCAATCCAATGCGCGGCCAGTGCCAGCACATAAAGAAGCAGCGGCGCGATGAAGACGATGCCCAGCAATGACCCGCCCAGCAGCATATTCAGCTCTTGACCGGACAGATGCGCCTCGCGCGCCAGTTTCGGCATCTGCGCAACAAAGGTCAGCACGCAGCCGCTGAGCAGGAAAATCAGCAGCCGGTCTTCGCGCACGCCCATGTCCAGAAGCCGCGCAAACACTTTGCGCGGCCCCCTGTAGGTTGCCGGGATATCCGTGGTGACGGACATCAGCGGCGCCGGGCCAGCCAGCCTTCGAGGCGGGAAATGATGTCGGCCGCGATCTCCGCGTCCTCAATCTCTTCCACCGCTTCTGCCAGAAAGGCCAGCGTCATCAGATCGGTTGCCTCGGCATGCGGCACACCGCGGGAGCGCAGGTAGAACAGGCCTTCCTCGTCGATCGCCCCGGAAGTGGAGCCATGCGAGCAAGCCACGTCGTCGGCGTAAATCTCCAGCTCAGGCTTGGCCAGGAACTGGCTGTCGCCGTCCAGCAGAAGAGACTGGGAAATCTGATACCCGTCAGTCTTTTGCGCCCCTTCCTTCACCAGAATCTTACCCTGGAACACGCCGGTGGCACCATTACGCAGCACCTTTTTGAACACCTGACGGCTTTCGCAGTTCACCGCGTCATGGGTGATGAACACGGTGTCGTCGTGATGGAAATCGCCATCGCCGACGCAAGCGCCCGCAATATGCGCAACCGCGTCATCGCCGGTCAGTTCGATCACCGCCTCGTTGCGAGTCAGCACGCCGTTCACGGTCAGAGTGAAGGACTTGAACACAGACTCGGTGCCAAGGCGGGTGAACAGATGCGTTGCCGCACGGCGCTCGTGATCCCGGCCCTGTGCCCGCACCAGATGCAGCTTGCCGCCGTCGGCAATGTCGATCTCCATGCACTTGTTAAAGCGCGAGGCCGCCGGGCCGTTTTCCAGGATTGTCACCTCGGCGCCACTTTCCACGCGAACCACATGATGCAGGATCGCGTCGGAATTTTCATCCGAGTGCACATAGGTGAAGTTGATCGGCTTGACGGCCTTACCGGTCACCCGGATCGCAACGCCATCGGTGGCAAAAGCCGTGTTCAAAGCCGCCAGCGGGCGTTCCACCGGGGTTTGTCCGCGAGCTTCAAGAACACCGTACAAGTCTTTGGCCCAATGGATATCCTTGCAGCAGATATCCTCGATCCGGTCGATGGCCACACCTTCCAGCGACAAATCATCCGAGGCTTCAGCGTCGAAAACACCATCGACAAAAACAATATTCAGCCGCTCAAAGGCGCTGAACATCGGCGTCTCTTCCGCGGCAAACACAGCCGCCTTGGCTGCCTCCGCCTGCACCAGCGTTTCGGGGCGGGTGTATTTCCAGTATTCATCCCGGCGGCTGGGCAGACCCATGGTCTGGACCCGCGACAACGCTGCCTGGCGGGCCGCCTTGAGGCAGCCGCTTTCAGGCAGCGTCAGCGCCGACAGCCGCGCCTCGGTTGCGCTTTGCTTGACTTCAGGCAGGGCCATTTACGCCTCCTCTGCCAGGATGCCGGCATAGCCATTGTTCTCGACTTCCAGCGCCAGCTCTGGGCCGCCGGTCTTGACGATGCGGCCGCCTGCCAGAATGTGCACCACGTCCGGTTTGATGTGGTCCAGCAGGCGCTGATAGTGGGTGATCACCAGGAAGCCGCGGCCCTCGTCACGCAGGGCGTTCACGCCTTCAGCCACCAGTTTCATCGCATCCACGTCGAGGCCGGAGTCGGTCTCGTCCAGGATGCACAGCTTCGGCTCCAGCATCGCCATCTGCAGGATTTCGTTGCGCTTTTTCTCACCGCCGGAGAAGCCGACGTTGACCGGGCGCTTCAGCATATCGGCGTCGATCTTGAGGGTCTTTGCCTTGGCGCGGATGATCTTCAGGAAGTCGGAGGCCGACAGCTCGTCTTCGCCGCGGGCTTTGCGCTGTGAGTTCACCGCGGTGCGCAGAAAGGTCATGTTGCCAACGCCGGGGATTTCCACCGGGTACTGGAATGCCAGGAACATACCGGCTGCTGCGCGCTCTTCCGGCTCCATCTCCAGGATGTCTTCGCCTTCCAGCGTGGCGGACCCGTCTGTGACCTCGTAACCGTCGCGGCCCGACAGCACATAAGACAGGGTGGATTTGCCCGAACCGTTCGGCCCCATGATGGCATGTACCTTGCCTGCTTCGACCTTCAGGTCGACGCCTTTCAGGATCTGCTTGTCTTCGTCTTCAAGTTTGACGTGCAGGTTTTTGATTTCGAGCATTTTTTCCTCGTCTCACATGTCTTGCGGGCATGCGGCCCGCGATATTCCCAGGCCCCAGCGGAGCCGTTACATTCTTAGCCCAGCACCACTGCGGTGCCGCTGGCCGAGACCATCAGCATGGACTGACCAACCACTTCATAATCCAGATCCACCCCGACGACGGCGTTGGCCCCCTTGTCCCGGGCGCGGTCTTCCAGCTCTGCCAGTGCGGTTTCGCGGGCATCCTGCAGTTTGCCTTCATAAGCGCCGGAGCGGCCGCCGACGATGTCGGTGATCGAGGCAAAAACATCGCGCACCACATTGGCGCCCATAATCGCCTCGCCTACCACGATGCCCTTGTATTCGGCGATCTGGTAGCCTTCGACGCTTGGTGTGGTTGTGATGATCATGCTCTTGCCTCCCTGCGGTGATGCCCAAGGGCCTGCCATCAGCCGACAGACCCTTCCAGCGAGATCGCCACCAGCTGTTGCGCTTCCATAGCGAACTCCATTGGCAGCGCCTGCAGCACGTCCTTGCAGAAGCCGTTGACCACCAGGGCCACCGCCTCTTCCTCATCCATACCGCGCTGGCGGCAGTAGAACAGCTGGTCGTCGTCCACTTTCGACGTCGTCGCCTCATGCTCAACGCGGGAGGAGTTGTTCTTGACCTCGATATAGGGAACCGTGTGGGCGCCGCATTTACCGCCGATCAGCAGCGAGTCGCACTGGGTGTAGTTGCGGCTGTCCTTGGCCTTGGGGTGCATCGACACCAGACCGCGGTAGGTGTTTTGCGCTTTACCGGCACTGATCCCCTTGGAAACGATGCGGCTCTTTGTGTTTTTGCCAAGGTGCACCATCTTGGTGCCGGTGTCGGCCTGCTGCATGTTGTTGGCGATAGCGATCGAGTAGAACTCGCCCTGGCTTTCATTGCCGCGCAGAATGCAGGACGGGTATTTCCAGGTCACGGCAGAGCCGGTTTCCACCTGGGTCCACATCACCTTGGCGCGGTCGCCCCGGCAATCGGCGCGTTTGGTGACAAAGTTGTAGATGCCGCCCTTGCCGTTCTCATCGCCCGGATACCAGTTCTGGACGGTGGAGTATTTCACCTCGGCGTCTTCTTCGATGATGATTTCAACCACTGCGGCGTGCAGCTGGGCAATGTCGCGGGCCGGTGCAGTGCAGCCTTCCAAGTAGCTGACATAGCTGCCTTTATCGGCAATGATCAGCGTGCGTTCAAACTGGCCGGTGTTTTCCGCATTGATGCGGAAATAGGTCGACAGCTCCATCGGGCAGCGCACGCCCGGCGGCACATAGACAAACGAGCCGTCCGAGAATACGGCCGAGTTCAGCGTGGCGTAGAAGTTGTCGGACACCGGAACCACCGAGCCGAGGTATTTTTTGACCAGCTCAGGATGCTCGCGGATGGCTTCGGAAATCGAGCAGAAGATGACGCCCGCTTCCTTCAGCTCTTTCTGGAATGTGGTGCCGACAGAAACGGAGTCGAAAACAGCGTCCACGGCAACCTTGCGGCCCTCGGCGGGCGCATTCTCTGCGCCCTCGACGCCGGCCAGAATCATCTGTTCTTTCAGCGGGATACCCAGCTTTTCATAGGTCGCCAGCAGTTTGGGGTCGACCTCGTCCAGCGACTTGGGCTTCACTTCCATCGACTTGGGACGGGCATAGTAATACTGGTCCTGGAAATCGATTTCCGGATAATCGACCATCGCCCAAGTCGGCTCTTCCTTGGTCAGCCAGCGCTCATAGGCTTCCAGACGCCAGTTCAGCATCCATTCCGGCTCTTCGTTCTTTTCCGAAATCAGCCGGACGATATCCGTGGTCAGCCCTTTGGGGGCGTATTCCATCTCGATATCGGTTTCCCAACCGTATTTGTAAGCACCGCCAACCTCGCGGACTGCGTCCACGGTTTCCTGGTCAACACCATCCTTGACTTGGGTCTGGTCCAAAGCGGCCATTTGTCTTCTCCTCACTCACGCCGCGCGGGCGCGATGTTTCTTTTCTTTTTGCAGCCACGCATCGGCAAAGCGCAGCACATCTTCTTCTGTTGTCTCCGGCCCCAGCGACACGCGGATTGCACCTTGCGCCGTGGCCTCGTCATATCCCATTGCGGTCAGCACCGCGCTGGAGCGCACCTTGCCGCTGGAACAGGCGCTGCCCGCGCTGATGGCAAATCCCGCCAGATCCATCTGCATGACCTGGGTTTCGCCCTTCCAGCCCGGCGTCGCAAAACACAAAGTGTTCGGCAGCCGCCTCTGATCCTTCCCGACAAAAATAGTATGGCTTGCGCCAGACACAAGCGCCTTTTCTAGAATATTTCTAAGTTCTGCAACCCTGTCCCAGACACCATTTGCCAGATCTTTTGCCGCTGCTTCAGCTGCAGCGCCGAAGCCCGCGATTCCAATGACATTTTCAGTGCCCGACCGGCGGCCCATCTCTTGCCCGCCGCCCCTGATCTGGGCAGGCAAATCAGTGCCGCGTTTGATCACAACTGCGCCGATCCCCTTGGGTCCGCCCAGTTTATGCGCAGATATCAGCGCCATTCGGGTGCCCAGCCAGTTGAACGCTACCGGCATTTTCCCAAAAGCCTGGGTCGCATCGGTCACCGCCAGCCCGTCCGGCAAGTGCTGCATTACGCCGGTTTCGGAATTGGCCAATTGCACTGTACAGGAAGCAGGATCCGTAACCGCGACTGTCCCATCGGCACTTACCTCAAGATCTTCCACCGTCCAGGCGCGCACTGCATCATGCTCCACCGGGGCGCCATGCAGCCCGCGGCCAGCCAATGCCAGCGATGCGCCCTCCGTGGATCCGGAGGTGAACACGATATCCGCACCGCCAGCCCCAAAAGCAGCCGCTACCTGCGCCCGCACTTTCTCGACCAAAGATTTGGCGGCCCGGCCTTCGGCATGCACCGACGACGGGTTGCCGCAGACATCCATAGCCGCAATCATTGCCGCCCGCGCCTCGGGGCGCAGGATGGCGGTGGCGTTATGGTCAAGATAAACGCGTGTCATAGAGTCATCTTTTTGCGGATCGCTGCCGCCTCATACGCTGCCTCGCAGCATTTCGCAAAGCTTTCCCGCGGAAATTGAGCGGTATCCGCGCTGTATCCGGAAAGACGGGGAAAGCGCATTCCCGGCACGTCAGTCATCCACCACAGCAAACAGATTAGGCACCGCCGGGCACGGCGCCAGATCGTTCTTGATGACGTCGGACAGGCGGGTCTGGTGCAGGAACACATAGACATGCGCGCTCAGCCCCTCCCACAGGCGGTTGGTCAGCGATTGCGCCCGGCTGCCGGACAGCGCGCCCGATGCACCTGCCCCCTTGTGCATCGCATCAACCGTTTCATCCACGGCAGATAGCACATCGACCACCCGGATCTCTGATGGCACCATCGCCAGCCGGTAACCGCCGCCAGGTCCGCGCACCGACTCGACCAGCCCTGCCCGGCGCAGCTTGACAAACAGCTGCTCCAGATACGGCAGCGAGATATCCTGCCGCTTGGAGATATCCCCCAGCGGCACCAAATTGCCCTGCGGCTGCAGCGCGATATCCGCCAGCGCGACCATTGCATAGCGCCCTTTGGTGGAAAGCTTCATAATTTACCCCTCGAAACCAGGGCGCGAGTGCGAAAACATTGACCTTCCCCGCGTCTGTGCGTATCTCAGCCTGACGGTGTATGGCGAGGCCAGCGCCCTTGATTAGAACTGTTCTAAGATGCCCGACGGAACCCGTCAAGTTTTCTGCCGGCAGTCGCGAGAACGAGAGTAGGATTTGAACCACCCATGCCCGAGGTCATCTTTCCCGGACCCGAAGGCCGCCTCGAAGGCCGCTATCACCCGCAAAAAGAAAAAGACGCCCCGATCGCCATTGTGCTGCACCCGCATCCGCAGTTCGGCGGCACTATGAACAACAAGGTGGTCTACAACCTCCACTATGCGTTCTACAACATGGGCTTCACCGTTCTGCGGTTCAATTTCCGCGGCGTCGGCCGCAGCCAGGGCGAATACGACCAGGGCGTGGGCGAGCTGTCGGATGCGGCCTCGGCGTTGGATTACCTGCAGTCGATGAACACCAATTCCAAGCATTGCTGGGTTGCGGGCTTCTCGTTCGGCGCCTGGATCGGCATGCAGCTGCTGATGCGCCGCCCGGAAATTACCGGCTTCATCTCGGTTGCGCCGCCGGCCAACATGTATGACTTCTCCTTCCTGGCGCCCTGCCCGTCCTCCGGCCTGATCATCAACGGCACGTCCGACCGGGTGGCCCCGCCTGCGGATACTGCCAATCTGGTTGGCAAGCTGCATGAGCAGAAGGGGATCACCATCACCCATAACGAGATCGAGGGTGCAGATCACTTCTTCCAGGAGCCGCATATGGACACGATGATCGGCGATGTGTCCGATTACGTGAAGCGCCGCCTAACGGAGAATAGCCGCTGATGGGCACGATCGAAACGCTGGCGCAGAAACTGGCGGTCGATACGATTAAGGTACAGGACGCCAGCGGCGAAGACCGGCTGTATGTGGAGGTGGGCCAGGTGCTTGGCGCCGCCTCCCAGTCGCTCGAAGAAGCGTTTCTGACCGAAATGCGCGTGCGGCTAGCCGAACGCAAGGCGCGTGAGTTTCTCAATCAGAAAGTCAGCGCAATTCAGGCGCAGCTTGAAGAAAAGGGCGAAGTATGAGCGCCCGGCTGGACGCGCAATTCGCCTTTTTGCTGGAAGCAGACAAGCTTCGCCGCATTGACCGCCAAAACCTGATCCTGGATTGCAGCCGCCGCGAAAACTCGGCTGAACACAGTTGGCATCTGGCACTGTATGCACTGGTTCTGGCGCCGTTTGCATCGCGGGACGTGGATATTTCCCGCGCTGTCCGGATGCTGCTGCTGCATGATCTGGTCGAGATCGACGCTGGAGATCACCCGATCACCGATGACGTCGATTGGGACGCTGTAGCACAGGCAGAAGAAGCCGCTGCCAAGCGCCTGTTCGGCCTTCTTCCCGCAGATCAGGGCACTGACTTGTTAGGCCTGTGGCAGGAATTCGAGGCCGCGGAAAGCCCCGATGCGCGTTTTGCTAAACGGGTGGACCATTGCCAGCCGATCTTTCAGACGCTCTATGGCACCAATCCTTTGGCCTGGCATGTCGATGTGGTCCGGCAAAACCTAAACGGCGGGCGCGCCGCGGCGCTGGAGCAGGATTTCCCCGAAGCCTATCACCATGCGCTGGCCCTGCTGGATGAGGGCACTGGCTTAGACTGCAGCCGCCTGACAGCCCGTCTGCCTTTCCTGAATGAAGCAGATAAACTGAAGCTGATCACCCGCGCGTCCAAGCTGGGGGATGGGTCACGCCACGAAAACTCAGCCGAGCACAGCTGGCACATCATGCTGTATGCTTGGGTTCTGGCAGAGCACAGCGCACATTCCGTCAATGTGGACCGGGTGCTGCAAATGCTGCTGCTGCACGATCTGGTTGAAATCGATGCAGGCGATGCGCCGATCCACGGTGTGATTGCCCCTGCAGCCCTCGCCGCGCTGGCCGCCAAGGAAGAAGCTGCTGCAGACCGTCTGTTTGGCATGCTGCCCCCGGACCAAGGCCTGCCTATGCGGGCCATTTGGGAGGAATTTGAGACCGCAGAAAGCCCGGACGCCGTATTTGCCAAGTCGATCGACCGGGTGCAGCCAGTGCTGCTTAACCTGCTGAACGGCGGCGGCAGCTGGGTCGACTATGATGTGAGCCTGCCGCAACTGGACGCCCGCGTCGGCGGCAAGGTCAGCCGCGGCACACCGGACGTCTGGACCTATGTCCGGGCAAAGATTGAACCTTGGTTCCGCGCGGACGGACGTCTGTAAACGCTGACTGCAGCTCCGGTTCGGGGCAGCGTTTCACTCCAGAAACGGCTGAAACGGCTGCGTTTCCGCGCCTTTGGAGGTCAGTGTCAGAAACTCCCCCGGTTGCAATTCACTCCATGCTTCACCTGTGTCTTCAAGCGGTTCCGAAACAACGGCCCATCCGTTCAGGCTGTGGCTCCAGCGGTAATAGACCGATGGTGCAATGCTGTCGGAGGAATAACGCGCGGCATAGAGGCTGTCTCCATCCGACATAGCCACGGACAGGCGCATGTGCGGCGTGCGGCCCCGGGCACGCGACAGGCTTTCCATGCAGCCCACCGCCCGCTCCAGCGCAGATTTTGGATCGGCATCCAGGTCTTCACGCAAGGCCAGCAGAAACAGCACCTCGCTGTCTGTGGCGCCTTTGCGATGTTCATACAGCTCATCCGGGATGCACATGTCAGCATGACGGCGGAATGTCTCGAACCCGCCGACCTGACCGTTGTGCATGAAGCTCCACTTGCCGGCCGAAAACGGGTGGCAATTGTTGCGGCTGGTAGCGGATCCGGTTGAGGCCCGCACATGCGCCAGGAAAAGACCGGATTGAACCTGGCTCACCAGCGCCCGCAGATTACAGTCCGACCAAGCCGGGTAGACATCCCGGTAAAGCCCCGGCTCGGTTCGCTGCCCGTACCAGGCAATGCCGAACCCGTCGCCATTGGTCGCAGTCTTGCATTCAACCGCCTTTTGGCTTTGCGCTATCAGCGAATGTTCAGGTACAGAGATAATGTCTTCTAAAAAGACTTTGGCACCGGTGTAGGCAGCCCAACGGCACATTTGTCGCTCCTCGTGTTCAAACGCTGATCAGAGTGCTTGTCTCATTATGATCTTGCTTTTCAGAATTTTCTCCTAGCGCAGCTTCTTATTTTGGTACAGCGTATCCGCGCACAGTCATCTGTTCATTGCTACGGCGGCCGAAAACGGGGCAAACAGTGACGCATTGGGACTTCCAGCACTGCATTGGATACGGTACCGGAATTAGGAACACAGCCCCGCCGCAGGCCGGGGCGGAACGCGCACATGGAGGCAGAGATGCCGGTTCACTATTTCTATCTGATCATCGCGGTTGCAGCGGAAACCATCGGCACCACGGCCCTGCAAGCCAGCCAGCAGTTCAGCAAACTGGGGCCGTCTCTGATCGTGCTGGTTGCCTATGCGTTTTCCTTCTACATGATGGGGCTGACGCTGAAATTCATGCCGGTTGGGATTGTCTATGCGATCTGGTCCGGGCTCGGCATCCTGCTGATTGCCGTGATCGCCTTCTTTGTCTTCGGCCAGAAACTGGATTTGCCAGCTGTGATCGGCATGGTGCTGATCATGTCGGGCATCGTCATCATCCACCTGTTTTCCAAGTCTTCCGCTCACTGATCCGCATTTGCGGCGCCTTTGGACGGTTTTCCTCTGGCCTTTGTACCGGGTTCGGGCTATGCGCGGCCCAACTTCCTTACAAAGGCGAACGTCATGGACTTGCGCAACATTGCGATCATTGCTCACGTTGACCACGGCAAAACCACCCTGGTCGACGAGTTGCTGAAACAATCCGGCGCCTTCCGCGAAAATCAGGCTGTGGCGGAACGCGCCATGGACAGCAACGATCTGGAGCGCGAGCGCGGCATCACCATTTTTGCCAAACCCACCTCGGTCGAGTGGAACGGCACCCGTATCAACATCGTCGACACCCCCGGCCACGCCGATTTCGGCGGCGAGGTGGAGCGGATCCTGTCGATGGTTGACGGTGTGGTGCTGCTGGTGGACGCCGCCGAAGGCCCGATGCCGCAGACCAAATTCGTGACTTCCAAGGCGCTGGCCCTGGGCCTGCGCCCGATTGTGGTTCTGAACAAGGTCGACAAACCGGACGCCGAGCCTGACCGCGCGCTGGACGAGTGTTTTGACCTGTTCGCCTCGCTGGACGCCAACGAAGACCAGCTGGACTTCCCGCATATGTATGCCTCTGGCCGTAACGGCTGGGCCGACGCAGAACTGGACGGTCCCCGCAAGGATCTGCACGCGCTGTTCAACCTGATCGTGAACCACGTGCCCGAGCCGAAACAGATCAAACGCCAGGACGAAGATTTCCGCATGCTGGCCACCACACTGGGCAGCGACCCCTTTGTGGGCCGCCTGCTGACCGGCCGCGTCGAATCCGGCAAGCTGAAGGTCGGCGCCACCGTGCAGGCCCTCACCCGTATCGGCCAGAAAATCGAGCAGTTCCGCGTCACACGCATCCAGGCTTTCCGCGGCCTGGCTCAGCAGGACATCGAAGAAGCCCAGGCTGGTGACATCGTCTCCCTCGCGGGTATGGCCAAGGCGACGGTGGCCGATACCATCTGCGCGCTGGCCGTGGATGATCCTCTGGACGCCCAGCCGATCGACCCGCCGACCATCACCGTGACCTTTGGCATCAACGACAGCCCGCTGGCGGGCCGAGATGGCAAAAAGGTCCAATCACGTGTCATCCGCGACCGTCTGATGAAAGAGGCGGAAAGCAACGTCGCCATCAAGATCGAGGACACCCCTGGCGGTGAGGCCTTTGAGGTTTCGGGCCGCGGTGAACTGCAGATGGGCGTTCTGATCGAAAACATGCGCCGCGAAGGGTTCGAGCTGTCGATCTCCCGCCCGCAGGTGATCATGAAGGAAGTCGACGGCAAGCGCATGGAGCCGGTCGAAGAAGCCACCATTGACGTGGATGACGAATACTCCGGTGCGGTGATCGAAAAACTGACCGGCACCCGCAAGGGTGAGTTGGTCGAGATGAAGCCCGCAGGCGCAGGCAAAACCCGCATCATCGCGCATGTGCCCTCGCGCGGGCTGATTGGCTATCATGGCGAATTCCTGACCGACACCCGCGGCACCGGCGTTCTGAACCGTGTGTTCCACGGCTGGACTGCGCACAAGGGCGCGATCCCGGGCCGCCGCGCCGGTGTGCTGATCTCGATGGAAAACGGCACTTCGGTTGCGTTTGCGCTGTGGAACCTGGAAGAACGCGGCAAGATGATGATCGGCGCCCAGGCCGACGTCTACACCGGCATGATCATCGGCGAGCACTCCCGCGAGAACGACCTGGAAGTGAACCCGCTGAAGGGCAAGAAGCTGACCAACGTGCGGGCCTCGGGCACCGATGACGCGGTGCGTCTGACAACTCCGGTGACGCTGTCGCTGGAAGAGTCGATTGCCTACATCAACGACGACGAGCTGGTCGAGGTGACGCCGAACTCCGTGCGCCTGCGCAAGCGCTACCTGGACCCGCATGAGCGTAAGCGGATGGCCAAGGCCAACGCCTGATAAACAAGAAACGGCGGCAGAAATCTCTGCCGCCGTTTTCTATTCCACTGAAGTCAGGGCTGTAACGCTGTCATCCAAAGCCACCCTGCCCGGCTGCACAACTTCGGCATACCAGCCGCCATGTCCGCGCATCGCGTTGTAACCGCCATGGCCCAGTGCCTCCTCCATCCGCGAACAGGGCGGACAGGGGCCGGTCACATGCAAAACAGAACTCCCGATTTGCAGTTTGGCTTTGCGCAAAGCTGCCAGGTTGATCCGGGAAACGACAAAGTTCCGGCGCAACAGTTCCGGCTGTAAATTGTCCAGCCCGGCGAGGGCCGCAATCACCGGCAGATGCTCGGCCTGGATCAGGGTTACGGCGCGTTTGCCCTGCTTGGCATGATCGCCGCAAAGCCCCGCCACCGCGACATCCGCAGCTTCCACTGTCAGAATTTCTTCCCGCCGCGCAGGGCGCAGACCAATCCACGCCACCCGGCCCTGGCCAGCGTGGCGTTTCAGCATTTCCGCAAAAGCGGTGATCATTATTCGGAGGTTTCCACCACCATCAGCTCGCGCTCGGACGCGCCGCGCGCATGGCTCAGCGCCTCCTGGTATTCCGGGCTGTGATAGCAATCGACGGCGGCGTCAACACTTGGGAATCTGGCCACCACATTGCGCGGACGCTCCTTGCCTTCCAGCTGCACAAAACGCCCGCCGCGCGCGACGAAGGTGCCGCCGTGCTTGGCGATGGCCGGCCCCGCCAGTTCGGCATATTTGCCATAGGCATCAGCGTCGGTGACGGTCACATGTGCAATCCAAAGTGCGGGCATCGGAGCCTCCCAAGTTATGATCTTTCCGGCAGATTAGGCGAATTGCCGGAAAGACCAAGTCTTTTTTGACCAAACGGTCAACCGGCCAGCACGGCTTCGGCTGCCTTGATCGCCTCGTCGGCGCCGGAGAAATCCTTGCCGCCGCCTTGGGCCATATCCGGACGGCCGCCGCCGCCTTTGCCGCCCACAGCCGGAACAGCCGCCTTCAGCACGTCCACAGCTGAGATTTCACCGGTCAGATCGTCGGTCACACCCGCGGCCACAGCAACCTTGCCGTCCTCCTCGGCAATCAGCAGGATCACACCGGAGCCGATGTTCTGCTTATGCACATCAATCAGGCCGCGCAGGTCCTTGCCCGACACCCCCTTCAGTGCCTGGGCCAGGAACTTCTTGCCGTTGACGTCCTTGGCATCGGCACCGTTCCCGGAACCGCCGCCCATCGCAACCTGCTGCTTGAGATTTGAAATCTCGTTCTGCAGAGCCTTGCGCTCGTCCATCATCGCCTTCAGACGGTCCATAACATCCGCAGGCTGTGCCTTCAGAGCGGTTGCAATTTCGGCCATCCGGCCTGCTTCGCGCTCCAAATGCTCAAACGCCGCGGCCCCCGTCAGCGCCTCGATCCGGCGCACGCCAGCCGAAGACGCGCTGTCGCCAAGGATCACAAAGGTGCCAATGTCGCCGGTCTGCTTCACATGGGTGCCACCGCACAACTCGATCGAATAGGTGTCGCCATCGTGGCCCTTGCCGGTTTCCGCCCGACCCATCGAGACCACTCGCACTTCGTCCCCGTATTTCTCGCCGAACAGCGCCTGCGCGCCCAGGTCCCGTGCATCACCCGGTGTCATGATCCGGGTCGATACGGGAGTATTTTGACGAATGAAATCATTTACTTCCGCGCCGACCTTCGTCAGCTCAGCAACGCTCATCGCCTTGTTATGGCTGAAGTCAAAACGCAAACGGTCATCAGCGTTGAGCGATCCTTTCTGGGCCACATGCTCCCCCAGCGCGTTGCGCAGCGCCTCATGCAGCAGATGAGTGGCAGAGTGGTTGGCCCGGATCCGGCTGCGGCGCGCATGATCGACCTCCATCGCGGCACCAAGGCCGACGGAAATTTCGCCTTCGGTCACTTCGGCAATGTGCAGGAACAGCCCTTCCACCTTTTTGGTGTCGGTGATACGGGCTGCGCCGCCTTCGACAGTCAGCACGCCGCTGTCGCCAACCTGGCCGCCGCTTTCACCGTAAAACGGCGTCTGGTTCAGGATGATCTGAACCGTTTCGCCCTTGCCCGCCGATTGAACCTGCGCGCCATCCTTGACGATTGCTGCAACCTGGCCTTCGGCTTTCTCGGTTTCGTAGCCCAAGAACTCGGTCGGTCCGGCTGTATCAAGAATGTCGAAGTAGACCTTCACATCTGCCGCTTCGCCCAGACCGATGCCGCCAGCGCGGGATTTCTCCTTTTGCGCCTTCATGGCCGCATCAAACCCGTCGGTGTCGACCTCGATCTCCTTGGCACGCAGCGCGTCCTGCGTCAGATCAAGCGGGAAACCAAAAGTGTCGTAGAGTTTGAAGGCAGTTTCACCGGGCAGGACATCGCCCTTGCCCAGATCGCCCGAGGCATCGTCCAGCAGCTTCAGGCCACGGTCCAATGTCCTGAGGAAACGGGTTTCTTCCTGCTCGAACGTCTCTTCGATCAGCGCCTGGCCCTGGCCGAGCTCCGGATAGGCCGCACCCATCTTCTGAACCAGCGCCGGCACCAGTTTATGCATCACCGGATCGGTGGCCCCCAGCAGCGACGCGTGGCGCATCGCCCGGCGCATAATCCGGCGCAGAACATAGCCGCGGCCTTCGTTCGAGGGCAGCACGCCCTCGGCAATCAGGAAAGAGCACGAACGCAGGTGATCCGCGATCACCCGGTGATGCACGTTCTGATCCCCGAACGGCTCCGAATTGGTCACATTGGCGGAAGCTTCGATCAGCGACTTGAACAGATCGGTTTCATAGTTGTCATGGGTGCCCTGCAGCAGCGCCGCAATCCGCTCCAGCCCCATGCCAGTATCAATCGACTGCATTTCCAGATCGACCATCGAGCCGTCGGCGAACTTCTCATTCTGCATGAAAACGAGGTTCCAGATCTCGATGAACCGGTCACCGTCTTCCTCAGGCGAACCCGGAGGGCCGCCCCAGATGTGATCGCCGTGGTCATAGAAGATCTCGGTGCAGGGGCCGCAAGGGCCGGTATCGCCCATCTGCCAGAAATTGTCTGAGGTCGCGATCCGGATGATCCGGTCCTCCGGCACTCCGATCTTTTTCCAGATCTCAAAGGCTTCGTCGTCGGTGTGATAGACGGTGGTGTAAAGCCGGTCTTTGGGAACGTCGAGTTCCTTGGTGATCAGCTCCCAGGCAAAGGGGATTGCCTCGTGCTTGAAATAATCGCCAAAGGAGAAATTGCCGAGCATCTCGAAGAACGTGTGATGGCGCGCGGTGTAACCCACGTTGTCGAGGTCGTTATGTTTGCCGCCGGCCCGCACGCATTTCTGCGAGGAGGTCGCGCGTTTGTAATCGCGGGTCTCAACCCCGGTAAAACAGTTCTTGAACTGCACCATGCCTGAGTTGGTGAACATCAGGGTCGGGTCGTTGCGCGGCACCAGCGGGCTGGAGTCCACCACTTCGTGCCCCTGTTTGGAAAAGTAGTTCAGAAAGGTTGAGCGGATATCGTTGAGCGTCGGCATATGCGGGATCTCTTGCGGGCTTAAAATAAGCGTTCCGGGCAGGTGTACCGCCCCGCCGGCGCGCTGTCCACAGCGCGAAGCGGCGTCTCCCATGAAAAAGGGCGCAGCTTGCGCCACGCCCTAGCATTTCTAAGATCTGATCAGATTATCCGGCGCTTAGGCCTCAAGGATATCGTCTGCGCCGCTCACATCGGGGCGGTCGAACTCCAGCCCGTGCGAGGCGCGGATCTTATCTTCGATGTCAAAGGCAATCGCCGGGTTGTCCCGCAGGAAGGTTTTAGCGTTTTCACGTCCCTGCCCGATCCGCTCATCGCCGTAGGAGAACCAGGCACCGGATTTGTTGACGACACCGGCCGCCACGCCCAGATCCAGCAGTTCCCCCATCTTCGAGATGCCTTCGCCATACATGATGTCGAATTCCACCTGCTTGAACGGCGGCGCCACCTTGTTCTTCACCACTTTGACGCGGGTTGAGTTGCCGACCACTTCGTCCCGGTCTTTGATCGCACCGATGCGGCGGATGTCCAGGCGGACGGAGGAATAGAACTTCAGCGCGTTGCCGCCGGTGGTGGTTTCGGGCGAGCCGAACATCACGCCGATCTTCATGCGGATCTGGTTGATGAAGATCACCATGCATTTGGAGCGGCTGATCGAGCCGGTCAGCTTGCGCATTGCCTGGCTCATCAGCCGGGCCTGCACGCCAACACTGCTGTCGCCCATGTCGCCCTCAAGCTCGGACTTCGGCGTCAAGGCCGCAACCGAGTCCACGACCACCATGTTGACGGCCCCCGAACGCACCAGCGTGTCGGTGATTTCCAGCGCCTGTTCGCCGGTATCGGGCTGCGAAATCAGCAGCTCGTCCAGGTCGACACCCAGCTTGGCCGCATATTGCGGATCCAGCGCGTGCTCGGCGTCGACAAAGGCGCAGACACCGCCCTTTTTCTGCTGTTCCGCAATGCAATGCAGCGTCAGCGTTGTCTTGCCCGAGCTTTCCGGACCGTAGATTTCGATGATCCGCCCCATCGGCAAGCCGCCGATCCCCAGCGCAATGTCCAGGCCCAGCGATCCGGTCGAGCTGGCCTCGATCTCCTGCAGGGCCGTGCCATCGCCGAGCTTCATGATGGAGCCCTTGCCGAACTGCCGCTCAATCTGGGCAAGCGCGCTGTCGAGCGCCTTTTGCTTGTCACCGCTTACTTTATTTTTCATGGTCAAAAGATCCGCCATAGTCCCTTGTCCCTTTCTATGTGTCACACACCGGGGCGTGCGGCAATCACTGCTTTGTTCACCTCTTGTTCCTTATGAGATCAAAAAGAGAACATTGCAACAGAAAACTCTGTGTACCCACAACAAACTCTGGGTGTTAAAGAAAGATTGATGGTTAATCCGCAGCAAGAAATTTTACCGGGCAGTTAACGGAATGATGATATTTTTCAAAGAACGGCTGGTGCTTCTCTCGGTTCCCAAGACCGGCACCACAGCCTTTCAGGCGGCGTTGCGCAACCGGGCGGATCTGGTGATCTCCGACCCGCCGGAGCTGAAACATGCACCGCTGTACCGCTACAACCGGTGGATCCGGCCAATGTTTGAGAAGGTCTGCGGCGCCGAGTTGGAGGTGGCCGCAGTGATGCGCGAGCCGGTCAGCTGGCTTGGCAGCTGGTACAGGTACCGGCAGCGGCCGGCACTGGATGGCAATCCGAATTCAACCAAGGATGTCAGCTTTGACGACTTCCTGCACGCCTATTGCAAAGGCAAGCCGCCCGCCTTTGCCAATGTCGGCAGCCAAGCGAAATTCCTGGAGGCACAGCCAAATGGCTGCAAGGTCCGCCATCTGTTCCGCTATGAGGATCAGGACGCATTGAAGCAGTTCCTGGAGTTTCGCCTGGACGTGGAAATCCGGCTGGAGCGCAAAAATGTCAGCCCTCAGGCAAGTCTGACACTAAGCCCGGAAGCCCAGAACCATGTCCGGCGAAAGCGTGCTGCGGAATTTGAACTTTACGATTCTATTCCAGCCCGTTGACCATAAAAAGCCGCCGGAACCGGCGGCTTTTACAGATCTGAATTTCTCAACCTTAATGCAGTTGCGCGTGAACCGTTTCGGTCAATTGGTTGAGCGAGAACGGCTTGGGCAGGAAGACCGAATTCGGCACCTCCGGGTCAGCCTCGCCAAAGGCCCCTTCGGCATAACCTGAAACAAACACCACCCGGGTATCAGGACGCTCTTTCAGTGCTTGGCGCACCCAGCTGGGCCCATCCATGCCGGGCATCACCACATCGGTGACAAACACATCCACAGTCAGGCCGGGATCTTCCAGCGTGCGCAGTGCGTCCTCGGCGGATTCTGCTTCCAGGACTGTATAGCCCCGCATCCTGAGAGCCCGGGAGGCAAAGGCCCGCACCGGAGCCTCATCCTCGACCAGCAGCACCACGCCCTCGCCATGCTGGGCGGCAACAGCCTTCTCCGCGGTCTCCGCCGGCTTTTCGGTGGCCTGCTGGTCGGCCTGCTGTTTGTAGACCGGAAAGAACAGGGTGAACTGCGTGCCGTGCCCCTTGACCGAGTCGACGAAGATGTAGCCGCCGGTCTGCTTAATGATGCCATAGGCCGTGGACAGGCCCAAACCCGTTCCCTCGCCCGTGCGTTTGGTGGTGTAGAAAGGCTCAAACACTTTTTGCAGCTTGTCCGGAGCGATTCCGACGCCTTCGTCGGACACTTTCACGGTAACCCAATCGCCAGCCGGAACTGTGGCGCGGTTCCGTTCCAGCGGTTTGTCCAGCGAGATGACTTCCGTCTCGACCCGGATCTCGCCGCCCTGCGGCATCGCATCGCGCGCGTTCACCACCAGATTCATCAGCACCTGTTCCAGCTGCCGCTTATCAGCCCGGATCGACTTCATCACCGGATCATGGCTGAGGGTCAGCGTAACCTTTTCGCCCACCAGCCGGTTCAACAGGTGGGTCAGGTCCGACAGTGTATCCCGCACATCCAGGGTTTCGGGCTGCAGGGTCTGTTTGCGCGAAAACGCCAGCAGCTGGCTGACCAGCGAGGCCGCCCGGTTGGCGTTCTCGTGGATCTGGATCAGATCGCCATAGTCCTGATCGCCCTGATCATGACGCAGCAGCAGCAAATCGCAGTGGCCGGAAATCGCGGTCAGCAGGTTGTTAAAGTCATGCGCAACGCCGCCTGCCAGCTGTCCAATTGCTTGCATCTTCTGGCTTTGCACAAACTGAGCCTCCAGCGTCTTCAACTCGGTCGCGTCATTCAGAACAGCGATCAGCATCGGAGTGCCCTCTTCCACCACCCGGGTGAGGGTAACCTGTACAAAGACTTCCTTGTCAGCACGCGACAGGCGCAGGAATTCAGACTTGTTCGGCGCCAGCCCATCGGCTGTATCATGCAGCCAGTCAGACATCGGGCGGCCTAGCCCTTCCATCAGTTGGCCAAGTTTCAGATTGGCACAGCTATCGACCCCCAAAAGACGCAGGGCCATGCGGTTGCTGGTCAGAATTTCACCTGTGGGAGCAACCTTGAGGAACGGAACCGGCAGCGCTTCCAACCCGGCTTGGGCGGAGTCGAAACTGCCTTCATCCACCTCCATCAGAAACAGCTCGCTGCGGCCCTGGGTTCGGTTCTTCTCGCTGACCAGCACCTGAACCGGGCCGGTCTTGGTGCTGAGCGTGTTGATCTGCCCGGGCATAACCGGCAGTGCCGGGAACAAGCGGTCGGTGGATTTGACCCGTTCGCCGATCAGGCCGCGGGCCGCCTCGTTCATAAACAAAACGGCGCCAGTGCGGCCAACCGTGATCATCGGCACCGGCATCGTTTCCGCACCACGCCCGTTGCCGCCGCGATTCAGGATATCCTCGACCCGCCACAAAAAGCTGCCGCCATTCATCTGGTGAACCGCCAGCCGCACATGGCCGCGGCGGGTCACAATATCCTCGCGTGCGGCCCCATCAACACGGGCCCGGCTTTGCAGCCGGTACAAGACCGCCGATGGGTTGGCCAGGATCGACCGCAAGGTTCCTGCCAATGTGTCGCGGCTGCCGTCCTGGAACCGTTTTACAGCGGCCCCGTTGCAGGCATGGATCACTCCGTCGTCGTCCGTGACAAAACTGGGCGTTGCATCTTTTTCGATAAAGCCGGTCAGCAGGTCCGCCGCCATCGACCGCGCATTCAGCCGCATCCGGGTTTGAATGACCATCAGCACCGCCACAGCTGTCAGTGTCAGCCCCACCATGACGAAGCCGCGGCCCATCCAATCCGGCAGCGGCACCAGCCAGGGGCCGGACATCAGCATCAGCGCCAGCAGCAGTGTCGCGGCCAGCCGGAGGTGCTCGGGTGCATAAACGCGAAGTTCCGGAACGGAAGTTTCTTGGCGACCGGACATTACGGCTCCATGGACAATGCAAAGTGACGCCATAACGCGGCGGTTTTGGTTAAAACCACGTTAAGAAACACAAAGGTTTCCCCGCGGCGACCCTAACAACCGCCCTTTGCGCGCGTCAACACGGCAACAAAGAAACCATCGGTGCCGTTCTGCACGTGCCAGCTTTGCTGCGCCGCCAGTGACCAGCCCCGGTTCTCTTGCAAAAACCTTTGAACCTGCCCGGTGTTTTCGCCGTTCAGCATCGAGCAGGTGGCATAGGCCAGGGTCCCGCCAGGCGCCGTCAGGCCTGCCGCGGCGTGTAAGATTTCTGCCTGCACCCGGTGCAGAGCCTGCAGGTTTTCAGGCGTCAGCCGCCATTTGCCTTCGGGCGCCCGCCGCCAGGACCCGGACCCTGAACAGGGGGCATCGCACAGCACCAGGTCAAACGGCCCGCTGCGCTCCAGGTCCGCAGTCATCAGGTGCTGAACCTGCGCACCCGCCCGGGCCGCGCGTTCGGGCAGGTCTTTCATCCGCTTGGGGTCGGCATCATGGGCAAAAAGCTGCAAGTCCGCCTGTGCGGCCATGGCCAATGTCTTGCCGCCGCCGCCGGCGCAGTAATCCAGCACCTTCATTCCGTCTTGCAACGGCAAAAGCGCGGTTACAGCCTGGCTCGCCGCGTCCTGCAATTCGACTAGACCGTCCTGATAAACCTTCGTGTTGCGCAGCTTGCGGGCGCCTGCGGTCACTTCCAGCGCTGTGGCAGCCGCCGGGTGCGGCCGGGTTTCGATGCCCTCTGCGGTAAGCGCCTCTTGCGCCCGCGCAAGCGTGCTGCGGGCAGTATTCACCCGCAAATGAACCGGCGCACGTTCGCGCAGGGCAAGTGCTGCGGCTTCCGCCTCTTCCCCAAGGCTGCTGCTGAATTCAGGCCACAACCAATCGGGAACATCCAATGCCTCCGCCCCTTCCGGCGGGGGCGGCAGCAGACGTTCCGCCGCGGTCAGAGGTGCAGGCCCGTACCCCTGTCCGCCAAAGACTCCGTCCGGATCCTGTCCCGCTTCGCGCAGCGCGCCCAGAATCAGCCCCCGCCCGCTGCGCGCGCCGCCAAGGGCTGCGTGCGACCGCAGGCACCGCACCGCGGTAAACACATGGTCACGCACCGCGGCCCGGTCTTTTGATCCGGCAAACCGGCTCCGGCGTCCCCAGGAGGTCAGCGCCTTTTCCGCGGGTTCGCCTTCCAGAAACTGGTCGAGAACCTCAATGGCCGCCTGCAGGCGGGCGGCGGGGGTCATGCCCCTGCCCTTTGAATGCACACGGCCATCATCTGTTTATCCTGCCCGGTAGTTCGGGGCTTCGCGGGTGATCTGCACGTCATGCACATGGCTTTCCTTCAGCCCGGCGCCGGTAATGCGGACAAAATTGCAGTTCCTGCGCATCTCGTCCACAGTCGCACAGCCGGTATAGCCCATTGCAGCACGCAGACCGCCGACCAACTGGTGAACCACCGGCCCGGCGCCGCCTTTGTAAGGCACTTGGCCTTCAATACCTTCCGGCACCAGCTTGTCGCTGGCGGCGTCTTTCTGGAAATACCGGTCGGCTGAGCCGCGTGCCATAGCCCCCATCGAGCCCATGCCGCGGTAGGATTTAAACGAGCGGCCCTGATAGAGGATCACCTCGCCCGGGGATTCATCTGTACCGGCGATCATCGATCCAACCATGGCACAGGAGGCACCCGCTGCAATTGCCTTGGCAAAATCGCCCGAGAATTTGATGCCGCCATCAGCGATCACTGGAATGTCTCCAGCCGCATTTGCGCAATCCATGATCGCGGTCAGCTGCGGCACGCCGACACCCGCCACCATGCGGGTGGTGCAGATAGAGCCCGGGCCAATGCCGACCTTGACGGCATCCGCACCTGCGTCGATCAGCGCGCGGGTGGCTTCCGCGGTCGCAACGTTGCCGGCAATCACCTGCACCGTGCCATACTGCGCCTTGATCCGCTTCACCGCGTCGATCACGCCCGCGGAATGGCCATGGGCCGTATCCACAACAACGATATCGACACCTGCGTCGATCAGCGCTTCGGAACGGGCAAAGCCGCTGTCGCCGACCGAGCTGGCGGCGGCAACCCGCAGGCGGCCCAGCTCATCCATGCAGGCGGTCGGGTGCAGCACGGCCTGTTCGGTGTCTTTGAGGGTCAGAAGCCCCGTCAGCCTGCCATCTTTGTCAGAGACCAGCAGTTTTTCGATCCGGCGTGCCTTCATCAGCGATTTGGCTTCTTCCAGATCGGCCGGCTCCTGCAGCATCGCCAGATTGTCAGAGGTCATCATCACCGACACCGGCGTGCTGTCGTCAGAGGCAAAGCGCATGTCGCGATTGGTGACGATACCGACCACGCGGCCCGAACCGTCCACCACCGGGAAGCCCGTCACCCGGTAACGTTCCTGCAGCGCCTTGGCGTCGGCCAGGGTCTGGTCTGCGGTCAGGGTAATGGGATTATAGACGATACCCGAGATAAAGCGTTTGACCCGGCGCACTTCGCGGGCCTGCTCTTCCACGTTCAGGTTCTTGTGGATCACCCCCATGCCGCCGGCCTGGGCCATGGCAATCGCCATGCGGGACTCGGTCACCGTGTCCATGGCCGAGCTTAAAAGCGGGATGTTCAGCGATACCGATTGCGTCACCCGGGTGCGCGTGTCAGCGGTATTGGGCAGCACGCTCGACGCGCCTGGCACCAGTAGAACATCATCAAAGGTGAGAGCCTCACGAATCTGCATTGGTCATCCTCATGCATAACCCCGTTTGGCGGTGACCCTATGGCACAGAACCAACCAAGGGGAAAGAGGCAGCGGGCAAGAATTCCTGCAGTGCAGCAATCTCTTTCGCGTGGTTCTGATCTGGGTCAATGCGTGCTGGCCTGCATAGCCTATCAGAAAACCTGCAAGGATGATGCAGGAATTGTCATGGCCGCCCCACTGGAAAACATCACTGTTCTGGACCTCACCCATGTTTTGGCCGGTCCCTATTGCTCAATGATCCTGTCGGATCTTGGCGCCAAAATCATCAAGGTGGAACGCCCCGGATCAGGTGATGACACCCGCGCCTTCCCGCCGTTCAAGGACGGTGAAAGCGCATATTTTGCCACTATCAACCACGGTAAAAAAAGCATTGCGCTGGATCTGAAATCACCTGAGGACCGCGTTGTCTTCGAGCGGCTGCTGGCACAGGCTGATGTACTGCTGGAGAACTACCGCCCTGGCGTGATGCGGCGGCTGGGCTACGGCTGGGAGGATCTGCACGCCAGATACCCGCGGCTGATCTATGGCGCTGTGTCGGGCTTTGGCCACTCCGGGCCGGACGCCCTGAAACCCGCATATGACATGGTGGTCCAGGCCCGCGGCGGCGTGATGTCGATCACCGGGGAAAAGGGCCGGGATCCGGTGCGCGTCGGCGCCTCGATCGGCGATATCGTGGCGGGTATGTTCCTGGGGCACGGCGTTCTGGCGGCGCTGCTGGACGTGCAGAAGACCGGCCAGGGCCGGTTTATCGATGTCGCCATGCTGGACAGCCAACTGGCGTTGCTGGAACACGCCATTGCCATCACGTCGGTTACCGGACAAGCCCCCCAGCCCTCTGGTGCCCGGCATCCCTCGATCACTCCGTTCGAAACTTTCCACGCATCAGACGGGCTGTTTGTGATTGCTGCCGGCAATGACGCGCTGTTTGTCCGGCTCTGCGACGCTCTGCGGTTGCCCTTATCAAGCGACCCGCGTTTTGCCACCAATCCGGCGCGCTGCGACAACGCCCGCCTTCTGAAACGCTTGATCGAAGCTGTGACACTTGGGAACACCAAGGATCACTGGATCGGAATTCTGACCGGGGCCGGCATTCCAACAGGGCCGATCCAAACAGTGGATCAGGTGATGAAGGACCCGCAGATCCTGGCCCGCAACATGGTCGTCGAGGTTCTAGGCGAAAACGGTCAATCCGCAAAATTGTCAGCAGGCAATCCGATCAAGATGAGCGGCCTGCCGGACCCTGAAACCCGCGCCCCTGCCCCTCAACTGGATGGCGACCGGGCAGAGATTCTGGCGTGGCTGAAAGAGGTTGAGGCACAAGCCGCCCTCTGACTGACGGCCTGCTAAAAACCGCATCCCAAAGTCACCAAATCTGGAAAAATGGCGCCAGCAGACGGGAAAATGCCGCCCATTGCCTTTCGCCTGCCGCAAAAGCCCATATGCTCCGCCTAAATTGCGGAATGAGAAGGCTACAGGCATGACTGACGAACCCCTCGTTGTGTTTACCCCATCCGGCAAACGCGGGCGTTTCCCCGCGGGCACGCCGATCCTTACCGCCGCCCGGCAGCTTGGGGTCGACCTCGACTCGGTCTGCGGCGGCCGCGGGATCTGCTCGAAATGCCAGATCACCCCGTCCTACGGCGAGTTTTCCAAGCATGGCGTGACCGCCGAGGAAGGCGCGCTCAGCGAATGGAACAAGGTTGAACAGCGCTACAAGGACAAGCGCGGCCTGATCGACGGCCGCCGCCTGGGCTGCCAGGCCACGGTGCAGGGCGACATCGTCATCGACGTGCCGCCGGAAAGCCAGGTCCACCGCCAGGTGGTGCGCAAACGCGCCGAGGCCCGCGATATCATTATGAACCCCTCTACCCGGCTCTACTACGTCGAGGTGGAAGAGCCGGACATGCACAAACCCACAGGCGATATGGAACGGCTGATCGAAGCGCTGGATGCCCAGTGGGACCTCAAAGGCGTCAAGACCGATCTGCATATCCTGCATGCGTTGCAGCCTGCCCTGCGCAAAGGCGGCTGGAAGGTCACTGTGGCCGTGCATCTGGGCGACGAAAGCCACCCGCCGAAAATCATGCATATCTGGCCAGGCTTCTATGAGGGCACTGTGTATGGCCTGGCAGTCGATCTTGGCTCTACCACAATTGCCGCGCATCTGTGCGATTTGAAAACCGGCGAGGTTGTCGCCTCCTCCGGCATCATGAACCCGCAGATCCGCTTTGGCGAAGATTTGATGAGCCGGGTGTCCTATTCGATGATGAACAAGGGCGGCGATCAGGAAATGACCCGCGCGGTGCGCGAAGGCATGAACGCACTGTTCACCCAGATTGCGTCTGAGGCGGAAATCGACAAGGCGCTGATCGTCGATGCCGTGTTTGTCTGCAACCCGGTGATGCACCACCTGTTCTTAGGGATAGACCCGTTCGAGCTGGGCCAAGCGCCTTTTGCGCTGGCGACCTCCAATTCGCTCGCCCTGCGTGCTGTGGAACTCGATCTGAACATCCACCCGGCCGCCCGCGTCTATCTGTTGCCGTGTATCGCCGGTCACGTCGGCGCCGACGCCGCCGCGGTGGCACTGTCCGAAGCGCCCGATAAGTCCGAAGATCTGGTGCTGGTTGTCGATGTCGGCACCAACGCCGAGATCCTGCTGGGCAACAAGGAAAAGGTGCTGGCCTGTTCCTCGCCCACCGGCCCCGCATTCGAGGGCGCGCAGATCTCCAGCGGCCAGCGCGCCGCGCCTGGCGCCATCGAACGCGTCGAGATCAATCCGGAAACCAAGGAGCCTCGGTTCCGGGTGATCGGTTCGGAAATCTGGTCGGACGAGGACGGCTTTGCCGACGCAATCGCCAGCACCGGCATCACCGGTATCTGCGGCTCCGGCATTATCGAAGCGATTGCCGAGATGCGTCTGGCCGGGGTGCTGGATGCCTCTGGCCTGATCGGTTCAGCTGAACAGACCGGCACGGCCCGCTGCATCCAGGACGGGCGTACCAACGCTTACATGCTGTGGGACGGCTCTGCCGACGGCGGCCCGACCATCACCGTCACCAATCCGGACATCCGCGCGATCCAGATGGCCAAGGCAGCGCTCTACTCCGGTGCGCGCCTTCTGATGGACAAGTTCGGCGTTGAAACGGTGGACCGGGTGGTTCTGGCCGGTGCTTTTGGCGCGCATATCTCGGCCAAGCACGCGATGGTTCTGGGCATGATCCCCGACTGCGTGCTGGACAAGGTAACGTCGGCAGGCAACGCCGCCGGCACCGGTGCCCGCATTGCGCTGTTGAACACCGAAGCGCGCGGCGAAATCGAGGAAACCGTCCGCAACATCGAGAAGATTGAAACCGCTGTTGAGCCGCGCTTTCAGGAGCATTTCGTGAACGCGTCGGCCATTCCGAACTCGGCTGAGCCGTTCCCGATCCTTGGCACCGTGGTGACCCTGCCGCAGGTGAACTTCAACACCGGCGGCGGCGATGGAGAAGGCGCTGGCGGAGGCCGCCGCCGCCGCCGCCGCGGCTGACCTTTCCACAATAAAATACGCTGCGGTGCCCTTGACCTTAGTGGCGCCGCGGCATAATCCTTCGCCCAACGAGCGGGTATGGTGAAATGGTATCATGCGAGCTTCCCAAGCTTAAGGCGCGGGTTCGATTCCCGCTACCCGCTCCAAATTATTCCTCTCTTCTCCGTCTTTCAGGATAAGACCATGCAGCAAGGATCAAGCAGTCTTTGATGCCAAGAGAGGTATGGTATTCTCCTATTCTGACGACGGGAGCGTGATCCCCGGCGAGCTCCCCTCACCGTTTTGACGCTCCGCCCTCCCCGGCACTCAGCCAGATCAGGGGCGCCTGCAGGCATTTCATCAAAAATGCAGCGAGCAGGCAATTGAACGCTGAAAGCGTCAGATAACCCAGGAAGAAGGAAAACGGTGGTATTGCAACAGGCGCGCGCCTGTTCGCAGAGGGAGCAAGCAAACGAATTCGGCCAGAAGAACCGTCAGTTCTGACATTTGAAAGCGACAATTCCCCGTAAAAGGCAAAATTCTGGCCCTACCCTTAAATTGCCTCTTAACCAATGGGGCAGCGGCTCGCAGGTAACAAGTGTTTGTTTAATCAGCTTTGCGGGCCGCACCGCCTCATTCTGGACGACGGCCCCGGCGCTTGCCAGCTTCCAAGGCGTGGCATTCTTGCCTGGCGGGATGATATAGCCGAGGCGCACCGGGCTGCAATCGCCTCGTGGCGTTTCCGGGTGTCATAGGCGCTGCCTGTCGTGATGCTGCCGATCCTCTGATCGACTGGGCTCTGGCCGAAGATCTCTGGCAACATGTGCGCTTCCGCTGCGCAGGAGGCTGCTGAGAGAGGCCGGTGTTGCAGCCGCATTTCCGGTCGCGCGCACGCGCCGGAAACCGAAATGCCAGGATGGCCCTGACCCATTCCAGCCATCACAGCGTGGTTTCGCAAAATTGTGTTAACCTGACACAGTCCGTCTGTGCAGTGCAGGCGAACCGTTTTGAGAGGGGACCAGTATGATACGTCATTGTTTATTGATGGCACTGTTTTGCGCCTTCAGCGCAGGAGACGGAATTGCCGGCACGACCTGGGACCAGGCAGGTGCTGGAACAGGAATATCGACCAGCTCTGTAACCGAAATTGCCGACGGGCACATGGTGATGCAAATCAACAGTTCTTATGAAAACGTGGAAATGACGGATACCGGCCACCCGATGAACGGTGCGGCAGGGCCGTGTTTCGGCGCGGTTGAAATTGCGTCCGGCAGCGTTGGCGGCGGTGGCATATGCGTCTTTACCGGCAGCACCGGTGACAAGGTTGTGCTGCATTGGACTGCTGAAGCAATGGATCCGTCCGGCGCCCTGACCGGCAGCTGGCAACTGACTGGCGGCACTGGGCACTGGTCGGATGCCGAGGGCGGCGGCGGCTTCTCGTCATTGACAGACCCGGAAACCGGGAAATTCGTCAATACCATCACCAGCAGCGTGACACTGCCCTGAATTGGCGGCGGGGCTTGATCTGCCCCGCCTGCACTAACGCCTGCCTCAGGTCTCGGATTTGCGCACGAAGTCCAGCAAAGCACGGGTAGACCCGTCCTTGCCCGCGTCATCTTTCTTCCCCGCCAGCAGCGGTATTAAGGAATCTGCCAGTTCCTTGCCCAGTTCCACGCCCCACTGGTCAAAGGAATTGATGCCAAGGATCACGCCCTCAACGAACACACGGTGTTCATAAAGCGCGATGATCTGGCCCAGCACATACGGTGTCAGCTGCGGGTAGATCAGCGTGGTCGAGGGCCGGTTGCCCGGAAAAACCCGGTGGCGGGCCTGGCGTTCAAGCTCAGCGCCCTCATACCCGGCAGCCCGCATCAGCGCGCAGGCCTCCTCCAGGCTGCGCCCGCGCATCAGCGCCTCGGATTGGGCCAGGCAGTTAACCACCAGAAGCCGGTGATGCGGTTCCAGCTCCGGTTCATGGCCCTTGGCTGCGACCAGGAATTCTGCAGGCACGACGGACGTGCCCTGATGCAGCAGCTGATAAAAAGCATGCTGCCCGTTGGTGCCGGGTTCGCCCCAAACGATAGGCCCTGAAGGATACGGCAAAGGCGAGCCATCCATCGCAACAGATTTGCCGTTTGATTCCATCTCCAGCTGCTGCAGATAAGCCGGCAGGCGCCGCAGCCGCTGGTCGTACGGCAGCACGGCGCGGGTCGGATGGCCGCAGACCTGGTTGTGCCAAATGCCGGTCAAAGCCAGCATCACCGGCATGTTCTGTTCCCAGGGGGCTGTGCGGAAATGGTCGTCCATCGCCTTGCCGCCAGCCAGGAATTCGCGAAAGCGGTCCGGGCCGACTGCCAGCATCAGGCTCAACCCGATGGGGCCCCAGACCGAATAGCGCCCGCCGACCCAATCCTCAAACCCGAACACATGCTCCCGCGGGATCCCGAAGGCGGCGGTTTCCTCTTCGGACGTCGACAGTGCCAGGAATTGACGCGCAGGTTCACCGCCACCTGCCTCAATCCAGCGCCGCGCGGTCGCGGCGTTTGTCATGGTTTCAACGGTGGTAAAGGTCTTGGACGCGACAATCACCAAAGTTGTTTTTGGATCAATCCGTTGCAAGATGTCGTGAATATGCGCGCCATCCACGTTGGACACGAAATGGCAGCGCGGCCCGTCGTGATACGGTGCCAGTGCCAGTGCCGCCATAACCGGCCCCAGGTCAGACCCGCCGATACCAATGTTCACCACATCAGTAAAATGCCCGCCCGGACCCGCAAGTTTGCCTGAACGCACGCGTCGCGCCAAACGCTCCATCCGCCCAAGTGTCGCACGCAGCGGTGCGCGGATGTCTTCGCCCTCAACATTCAGTTCAGGACCATCGGGGTCCCGCAGGGCTGTATGCAGCACCGCACGCTGCTCAGTTTCGTTGATCTCTTTGCCTTCGAACATGGCATCACGCCGCCCGGCAACATTCTGCTGGCTGCACAATGCCGTCAGCGCCGTGCGCACTTTGGCGGTGATCTGTGTCTTGGAGTAGTCGAACAAAAGTGTTTCAAACCGCACGCTGAACGCGTCGGCGCGGTTCGGATCGTTATCAAACAACTCAGAAATACTCTCGCCGCATTCGTGGGAACGCAGCGACTTCAAGTCCTTGAACATATCTATCTTTCCTGAATTCAAGGCGCCCAATGCACGGATACCTCGGACATTACGGCCTGGATCGGCGCAGTTTCCGGCGGCAATGCCAGCGCCAGTTCAAGCGCCCGGCGCTTGGCGTCGCCGAAAATCACCAAATGTTTGGCTATGGCGGAATCAAGCACTCTTGCTGTCAGGCTGATGCGCACTTCGGGCTGGCTGTCAGGCCGCATCACGATAAGCGCAGGCGCATCCGGGGCCAGTGCATCTTCGATCCCGTCGGCGCCGGGAAACAGCGAAGCCGTGTGCATGTCCTCGCCCATGCCCAAGAGCAGGACGGAGAGAGGCAACTGCGGCACGATCTGGCTTTCAAGTTCCGCCAGCACCTCTTCGGGCTGCCGGTCCGGCACATGAAACGGCAAGAATTGCGCCGCAGCTGCCCGGTTCTGCAGCAGCCGTGCGCGGATCATGCTGGCATTGGAACGCGGGCTGTCTGCGGGCACCCAGCGCTCATCAGTGGCCATGACCTGTACCCGGTCCCAGTCAATGTCGGCTGCGCAAAGGTCGTCAAAGATCATCCCCGGCGTGGTCCCGCCGGCCACCGCAAAGGAAGCTGCATCATGTGTGAGCAAGTGGGTTTTCAGATCGCCTGCAATTTCATTGGCGACTTCAATCGCCAACATATCCTGGTCGGGGTATTCGTTGAATTTCATGGGTTTATCCCTCTCCATTCACGCCCGTCGCGGCGCATCAGCAAATCGGCATCGCCGGGTCCGGTGCTGCCGCTTTCATAGGGTTTAGGCACATCGCCCCGGGACTTCCAGCCCGCAATCAGCGGATCTGTCCAGGCCCAGGCCGCCTCGACCTCGTCCCCCCTCATAAACAACGTCTGGTTGCCGCGCACAACATCCATGATCAGCCGTTCATAAGCATCCGGCGGATCACCGCCTTCCGGCCCAAGTGCTTCGGCAAAACTCATGTCCAGCGGTACATCCACTAGCCGCATTCCGCCCTGCCCCGGTTCCTTGATTGTCACGCTGAGGGTGATACCCTCATTCGGCTGCAGGCGGATTTTCAGGTGGTTGGCGTGACGCCCGGCCTCGGCTCCGAAGATCGAATGCGGCGCGTCCTTGAACATCACGTTGATAACCGAGGACCGGTTCACCAGCCGTTTGCCCGTGCGCAAATAAAACGGCGTGCCCGCCCACCGCCAATTGCTGATATGGGCCTTCAGCGCCACATAGCTCTCGGTCGTGCTGCGCGGGTTGCCGACCAGTCCGCGGTACGAGGGATGCGGGTCTGACGGGTCCAGGCGCGCCTGATACTGGCCGCGCACGATGTGATGCGGCTCCACCGGGTCCAGTGCGCGGATCACTTTCAGCTTTTCATCACGCACCGCATCGGGATCGAATTTGGCCGGCGGCTCCATCGCGATCAGGCACAAGAGCTGCATCAGGTGGTTCTGCATCATGTCACGCATGGCGCCTGCGCGTTCATAGTATTCTTCGCGGCCTTCGACACCGACAGTTTCAGCCACGGTGATCTGGATGTGATCGACATACTGGCTGTTCCACAATGGCTCAAACAGCATATTCCCGAACCGAACGGCCATCAGGTTCTGCACCGTTTCCTTGCCCAGGTAATGGTCGATCCGGTAAATCTGGCTTTCATCGAAATGACTGGCCAGCGTCCGGTTCAGCTCCCGCGCGGAGACAAGATCCCGGCCAAAAGGTTTTTCCACAACAATCCGCGTATCCGCATTGGCCAGCCCATGGCCGTGCAGCCGCTCTGCAAGCGGTCCGAACAGCCCCGGCCCCACCGAGAAATAGAACATGCGGACAGGCGCCTCATCTGCAGGCCGCAACTGGCGGCTCAGCTCCTTCCAGCCCTCTTCCCCCCGCGCGTCCAGCGCAACATAGCTGATCCGCTCCAGAAACGCCTCCAGCGCTCCGCCGCCGCAGGCCTTGGGACCCGCGTGCGCATGCACCGCTTCGGCAACGATTGCGCGGTATTCGGCACTGGACATGCCAGTGCGCGCAGCGCCGATGATCTGCTCTGCCCCGGTCAGCTGGCCAGCGCAATGACGGCGGAACAGTGCCGGCAGGATCTTGCGCCGCGCAAGATCGCCAGTGCCGCCAAAAATCACCAGGTCAAACGGGGCGACCGGTATCACACGCGAAACCATTCCTGTACTTCCTGTCTACGCCGGTGCAGGCGCGGCACACTGCCGCTCACATCCCTGTCATGTGCCTGCCCGGCTGCTTTCATTTCCTGCCCAGTATAAGGTAGCTTCCCGCGAAAGGAACTGCCCCAAAGGACATCCGCATGAAAGACCTGCAAAAACCCGTTGCAAACCTAGGCAAGTTTCAAGACGCCTTTGTGACGGCCAATGGTCAGCAACGCGCTTCGGTGCCGCTCAGCAACCCCGAAACCCTTTGGTTCAACACAGGCACACTGTGCAATATCGAATGCACAAACTGCTATATTCTGAGTTCCCCCACCAATGACGCATTGGTCTATCTGACCGAGGCCGAAGTGCAAAGCTATCTCAGCCAGATCGGGGAACGCAATTGGCCAATCCGAGAAATCGGCTTTACCGGCGGCGAGCCGTTCATGAACCCCGAAATGATCGCCATGGCCCGGGCGGCGCTGGAGCGCGGGTTTGACGTGCTGATCCTGACCAATGCCATGCGCCCGATGATGCGCAAGACTGTGAAATCCGGATTACTGGCCTTGCAGGAAGAGTTCGGAAACAAGCTGACACTTCGCATCTCGGTCGATCACCACTGCGAATCCCTGCACGACAAGGAACGCGGCGCCGGCAGCTTTGCCAAAACCATCGAAGGCATGGAATGGCTGCGCGATAATGGCATGCGGATGGCCGTGGCGGGCCGCACCGTATGGGAAGAAAGCGATGCAGAGGCCCGCAACGGCTATGCCGCGCTGTTTGCCGCGCATGGCTTTGCCATTGATGCGCACGACCCGGGTCAAACTGTTTTGTTTCCTGAAATGGACGAAACCGTGGAAGTGCCCGAAATCACCACTGCCTGCTGGGATATCCTGGGCAAATCCCCGGGTAGCGTCATGTGCGCCTCGTCGCGCATGGTCGTTAAACGCAAAGGCGCCAAGGCACCAGCCGTGCTGGCCTGCACACTGCTGCCTTACGCACCTGAGTTCGAGTTGGGCGAAACCCTCGCCGAGGCCGAACGCCCGGTTCAGCTGAACCACCCGCATTGCGCCAAGTTCTGCGTTCTGGGAGGCGCCAGCTGCTCGGCCTAGCGCCCCCTCCTTCTTTTGGCAGGTCTTAGTAGTCCCAGCTGCCGACAGTGAAATTGCCGGCTGTCAATTCAACATCCGTTGTGAATTCGACCAGGACGTTACTGCCGTAATAAAGCTTGTCCGCCTCGTTATCCATGAACAGCCTGTCTTCTTCCGAAGCCTCCCATTCCCCCCTGTCGAACAAGACGTCTGTGTTTCGCGGGATCTCCAGGCTGGACTCCTGCCGGTCGAACACAAAGACATCTTTGGCTGCCGAAAAATCCTCGACAATTGCGACTGTCGAATAGGCGTCAAGCTCCACAAATACGCGATCCTTGCCGCCGCCGGTTTTGATGCTGTCCGCAGCATTCGCAAAACTGCCGGTCAGGATGTAGATGTCATCTGATCCGCCGCCTGCCTTCAGGGTTTCCGAATGCATGCCCTCCAGTACAATCGTGTCGGCCCCTCCGCCGGTTTTAATAACCGCGTC
This sequence comes from Leisingera sp. F5, assembly GCF_001593695.1. Classification (NCBI taxonomy): domain Bacteria; kingdom Pseudomonadati; phylum Pseudomonadota; class Alphaproteobacteria; order Rhodobacterales; family Roseobacteraceae; genus Leisingera; species Leisingera sp. F5. The sequence continues at coordinate 246,744 of NZ_LUKH01000001.1, forward strand.
CAGCCCGGCCGGAGAGGTGACTGTCGAGCCATTGATGACAACCGTGTCTTTGCCCCTGCCGGTTTTCACCGTGATATCTGCGATAACGCCCCAATTGCTGTTGAACTCGAAATAATCCTTGCCACTGCCAGTGTTCACTATCAGGTCTGTAACGTCGGCGTTAGCGGTGTAAAGCACGCTGTCCGCGCCAGAGAATGTGTTGACGCGGAGACCTGTGTCAATCGCATCTTTAAGCTGGGTAATCCTCAGCGTGTCATCCTTTGCCCCGCCTTGGACCGTAAAGTTGCCATCCCCGGAGACTTCCTGCAAAAATATATCATAATACCAATGCTCAACCGAGATAACGCTGGTTTCAATTGCATCCAGATCCAGGATGGAACCGCCTGTCACCTCAGCGGTCAACTGGGACTTCACAGTGTCATAACCGCTGCCCCCATCAAAGCTGAGCTGGCTGTATTTACTGAAGTTGTCGCTTTCGCTGGTCACGCTGAAGGTCAAAAGATCCAGCGTGTCATCTCCGCTGCCGCCGAAGAAACGGTCAGTCATATCCGGAATGTTCACACCATCCCGATCGTGATGATACAGCGTGAAATCATCGTCGCCGCCCCGGCCGTAAAAGCTCTCCCGGATCGTCGCGGACGCCACATAGATGTTTTCGAACTGGTTTCCAAAAAAGTTCGTGCGCATAAATCCCTGCCTGCTTTCAGTGCGCCCCGGGTCTGTAAGGGTATGCCGTGGACCGGCCCCGCCCGGGTGCTTCAAACACGCATAGGATTAGGACGCCCCCTGCATACACGCAACGGCAAAGACTGCGCGACGGTCTTGCAATCACACTAAAATGCAAGCTGTTTCAATGCAGCTGAAACTCCCCGACCACGTTGCGCCATTCTCCCGGGCCAATCATCTTGCGGTGATTGAAGCGGACGGAATGCAGCGGGCCGTCAATTTCGCGCTGCCAGAATTCGATGAATTCGAACAGCCGCGGATGGTCCGGGGCAAGGTCGTACTCCTGCCATACAAAGGTGTTCAGAACGTGGATGTAGTCGGGCATACAATAGGTGAATTCCGCCGTGGTCAGCCCGTATCCTTTCAGCATCAGCTCGGTTTCAGTGGTCTCCATTTACAGCCTCCAAAATTTGCCCCCTCATACTGATGCTAGGCTGCTATTGGTTAATTTCCCCAAAAACAGTGTGTTACCACTGTGTGAACGGCCTGATTTCCGCTTTCCCGGCTGTTTGCTTGCGCCCCATATACGGTATCTGATAGGGTGCAAACACAATATATAGAGCCAGAAGAAAGAGCGGGCAGCCAACGTGAGCGATACGCCGGAAACTCCTGAAAACATGGACGAAAATCTGCCGAAACGGCCAGCCTATGACGGCCCCACGGTATCCATTGAATCCGAAATGCGCACGTCCTACCTGGACTATGCGATGTCGGTCATCGTCAGCCGTGCCATCCCGGACCTGCGGGACGGTCTGAAACCGGTTCACCGGCGCATTCTTTATGCAATGCACGAATCCGGCAACACCCATGACAAGTCCTACCGAAAATCGGCCCGCCCGGTCGGCGACGTGATGGGTAAATACCATCCGCACGGCGACTCTGCGATCTATGACGCGCTGGTGCGGATGGCGCAGGACTTCTCGATGTCGCTGCCGCTCTTGGACGGCCAGGGCAACTTTGGTTCGATGGACGGCGATAACCCCGCAGCCATGCGGTACACCGAAGTGCGGATGGATAAACCAGCGGCCTTCCTGCTGTCTGACATCGACAAAGAAACCGTCGATTTTCAAGACAACTACGACGGCAAGGACCGCGAGCCGACCGTTCTCCCTGCGCGTTTTCCGAACATGCTGGTCAATGGTGCCGGCGGTATTGCGGTCGGCATGGCCACCAACATCCCGCCGCACAACCTGGGCGAAGTGATCGACGCGACACTGGCGCTGATCGACGATCCGGACCTGACCAGCGAGCAGCTGATCGACTACGTGCCCGGCCCGGACTTTCCGACCGGCGGTGTGATGCTGGGCCGTTCCGGGGCGCGCAAGGCCTATCTGGAGGGCCGCGGCAGTGTGGTCATCCGTGCAAAGACCCGCACCGAGGAGATCAGGAAAGACCGCTATGCCATTGTTGTGGATGAAATTCCCTATCAGGTGAACAAGGCCGCGATGATCGAAAAGATCGCCGAACAGGTGCGCGAGAAGAAGATCGAAGGCGTCGCCCACGTGCAGGACGAATCCGACCGCAACGGCGTGCGCGTTGTGGTCGAGCTGAAGCGCGATGCCACGCCCGAAGTGGTGTTGAACCAGCTGTTCCGCTTCACCCCGATGCAGACATATTTCGGCTGCAACATGCTGGCGCTGAACGGCGGGCGGCCGGAACAGCTGACGCTGCGCCGGTTCCTGACCTCCTTCATCGATTTCCGCGAAGACGTGGTGGCCCGCCGCACAGCGTATCTGCTGCGCAAGGCCCGGGAACGCAGCCACATCCTGTGCGGCCTGGCGGTTGCGGTCACTAACATCGATGAAATCGTCGCCACCATCCGGCAATCTGCCGATGCGGCCGAAGCGCGCGAAAAGCTGATGACCCGGCGCTGGCCGGCCCAGCCGATCCTGGAATACATCGCGCTCATTGACGATCCGACCCATACCGCCAATGATGATGGCACCTATAACCTGTCGGAAACCCAGGCCCGCGCGATCCTGGAGCTGCGGCTGCAGCGCCTGACCCAGATCGGTGTGAAAGAAGTCACGGACGAGCTGGAAGAACTGGCCCGCAAGATCAAGGAATACCTGGAAATCCTGTCTTCGCGTGAACGCATCATGGGCATTATCGGCGACGAGCTGCGCGAAGTGCGCAACAGCTTTGCCGTGCCGCGCCGTACCGAGATCGTCGACTGGTCCGGTGACATGGAGGACGAGGACCTGATCGAACGCGAGGACATGGTGGTGACCGTGACCTCCGGCGGCTATATCAAGCGTACTCCGCTGGCCGACTTCCGCTCGCAAAAACGCGGCGGCAAAGGTGTGTCGGGGATGCAGACCAAGGAAGAGGATGTGATCACCACCCTCTTTGTGGCCAACACCCATACCCAGCTGTTGTTCTTCACCACCGACGGCATGGTCTACAAGCTCAAGACCTGGCGCCTGCCGCAGTCCGGACGCACCGGCAAAGGCAAGGCCATCGTCAACATCCTGCCGATCCCGACAGGGGTATCCATTGCCGCGATCATGCCGGTCGATGTACCGGACGAGGAATGGGAAAACCTGCAGGTGGTCTTTGCCACCAGCGGCGGTGACGCGCGCCGCAACCGGCTGTCGGATTTCACCAATGTCCGCCGCAACGGCAAGATCGCCATGAAACTGCCCGAGGACGGGTCGGTTCAGCTGGTAAACGTGCGGATCTGTTCGGAAGATGATGACGTGATGCTGTTCACCGACTCGGGCCGCGCGATCCGCTTCCGCTCCACCGATGTGCGGGTGTTCAATTCCCGCGAATCCACCGGTGTGCGCGGCATCCGCCTCAGCGGCGAGGACCGTGTGGTCTCCATGTCCGTGATCCGGCATTCGAAATACACGCCGGAACAGCGCACCGCCTATCTCAAGATGCGCCGGGCGATGGCCGGCCTGACCGACGACGCCGAGACCACGGACGAAGATGCGGTCGAGGATCCGAATTTCTCGACCGAGCTTTATGCAGAAATGTCGGCGGCGGAAAACCTGATCCTGACAATCACCGCGGGCGGTTCGGGCAAGCTGTCCTCCTCGCATGATTATCCGGTGCGCGGCCGTGGCGGCATGGGTGTCACCGCGATGGACAAGGCTATGCGCGGCGGCGAGATCGTTGCCTCCTTCCCGGTGGAGATGGATGACCAGATCATGCTGGCCACCTCCAAGGGCCAGTCGATCCGGGTGCCGGTGGACGGGATCTCCTTCCGGTCCCGCTCGGCCGGCGGTGTCCGGGTGTTCAATACCGGCAAGGGTGAGGAAGTTGTCTCTGTCGCCTGGATTGCCGAAAACGGCGAAGAGGAAGACGGCGGCGGCGAAGAATAGCCCCGCCACCCAGCCTGAACAAAGCAGCGCCGCCCTGGCCCCCTGGGCGGCGTTCTTATGTTTAACCGCTGCCTAATCTTTCTGTGCCAGACTATCGCTTGAGTTGTTTATTCCAAGGGATCGCCCCATGAACCTCTATCAATGCTCCATCGATCTGCATCACGAAGCCAAAGCGCTGAGCTTTGCCAGCGCAGTTGACCAATGGATGAGCTATCTGCAGGAGCGCGGCGTGATCCTGGGCTGGCGCCTGCTGCGGCGCAAGCTGAACCTCGCCAGCGACAAGTGCCGCGATTTTCTTCTGGAAATCGAATTCAAGGACATGACCCAGCTGGATCAGGCCTTCCGTGTTCTGGGCGAGCACGACGAGGAGGTCGAGAAACTCTACTCACATGTAACGGCCCTGATCGCCACGTCGGAGACCGGCCTTTACCGTCCCTTCCCGGATCCTGAACGGGCAGAACGGATGGCCCTGATCTGAGCGTTTACGCCTCAGATCAGGGTTGGCGCCAAAACAAAGCTGGCAAAAATCAGATAAGCTACGGCTGTATGCATCGGTTTACTCTCTTACTCACATCCCCAAGAGAGTCTGAGAATATCCTTAAAATACGGCATTTCCGGGGCAGCAGATTTTCCGCTGCCCATTGAAGGGTTCGGGCTTGGAACAGCCCGGTATTCAGAGATCGTAGATCGTGCTGAACTTCTCTTCCAGATAGGCCAGCAGCGGCTGATGCCCCGGCTCCATTCCCGCCGCATGAATGATCGTATCCTGCGGGCTGCGCAATCCGCCATGCTGCTGCAGGTTCTCCTTCAGCCAGGTTGTTGCCCCCCCGGTTTCACCCTCAGCAAGTTGTGCATCCAGCCCCGGCACATCCCTGCGCAGCGCCTGATACAGGCAGCCGGCATAGACATTGCCCAAGCTATAAGTTGGAAAGTAGCCGAACAGACCCACCGACCAATGCACATCCTGCAAACAGCCGTTTGAGGGCTTGTCGACGGCATAGCCGAAATCAGCCTCAAACCGGTCATTCCAGGCTGCTTCCAGATCCTTCACCGCCAGATCGCCGCTCATCAATGCGCGTTCCAAGCCAAAGCGCAGCATGATGTGCAGGTTATACTGCAACTCATCCGCCTCGGTACGGATGTAGCCTTTGTGCACGGCATTCACGGTTGCATAAAATTCATCAGGATCCGAAATTCCGAAACCGCCAAAGGCCTGTGTCATCTCCTCAAACAGCCAGCCGGTGAAGGCGCGGCTGCGGCCGATCTGGTTTTCATAGATCCGGCTCTGGCTTTCGTGCACGCCCATCGACACGCCGCTGCCCAGCGGGGTCAGCAGGTAATCGTGGCTGATGTTCTGCTCATAAGCACCGTGGCCGACCTCATGAATGGTCGAATAAAAGCAGTTGAAGGGGTCGGTCTCGCTCGTGCGCGTAGTGATTCGCACATCCAGCCCGGAGCCGGAGCTGAAGGGATGCACCGCCTTGTCCACCCGGCCATGCGCCATGTCATAACCGAATACCTTGGCAATCTTACGCGTCAGTTTCATCTGCGCGGCTTCGTCAAAAGTGCCTTGCAGTGCTTTTGGTGCGGGTTTTTCCAGCACTTTGGCGCGCAGTTCCACCAGTCCCGGGCGCATGGCATCAAAGATTTCAGCGATCCCCGCCCCGGTCATGCCCTGTTCATAATCCTCGACCATGGCATCGTAAACGTCACCACCCGCCGCCAGCGCCAGACCTTCCTCGCGCTTCAGAGCAACGACTTCCTCCAGCACCGGGATAAAGGCAGCGACATCCTCATCCGCGCGCGCGGCGGCCCATTTGCCCTGCGCCTCTGAGGTTACTTGCGCGATCTTCTTGGCCAGATCAGCGGGCACTTTGACCGTGCGCTCATAACTGCGGCGGATTTCACGCAGCTGGGCTTCGCCCGCTTCATTCGGTGCAACCGCCTGCTCCAGCCACTCCGCCACCCGGGGGTCGCTGCGGCGGGCGTGCAGCACAGCCTCGATCGCGGCCATCTCCTCGCCCCGCTGAGGCGCTGCCCCGCGCGGCATCATGGTTTCCTGATCCCAGCCCAGCCGGCCTGCAATCTGCCCTAGCGCCTGGGTGTCGCGCTGGAAGGCCATCAGTTCGTCAAATGCGCTCATAGGGTCAATGATCCTTGATCGAGGTTGCAATGGGATAGGCGGACAGGAAACGGGCGCGCAAGATCAGCACCCAAAGGCCGATTGCAATCAGCTGATGGGCGATCGCGGCGTGCAGCGGTGCGGCATAGACCACAGTAATGATGCCCAAGAGAACCTGCACGGACAGCGCCGCAAAAACCGCGTTAAAGGCAAAGCGGGTGCGGCCATGGGCAGACCCGCGCCCGCGCAGCCAGGCCACGACGCCAAAGGCGAACAGCAGATAGCCTGCCACCCGGTGGATGAACTGCACCAGGCCCGGGTTTTCAAAGAAGTTCTTCCAGACCGGTTCAATCATGAAGGGCTGCGGCGGGATCACCTGCCCGCCCATCAGCGGCCAGTCGGTATAGGAGCGGCCCGCGTCGATGCCCGCGACCAACGCGCCCAGCAGGATCTGCAGAAAGGCGAAATGCATGAGGCCGGTCGAAAGGCTGAACAGTTTTGCCTCCTTGGCGCGGCGTGCCTGCATCAGCTCGCGCTCCTCGCGGCCCAGCATCAGCACGTACCAGGCAATGAAGCCGAGGATCACAAACGCAAGCCCCAGATGCACAGCGAGGCGGTAGGAGGCAACGGCGGTCATGCCTTCGCCCTGTGTCACACCAGAGGCGACCATCCACCAGCCGATAGCACCCTGCACGCCGCCTAGAACACCAGGCAGCGCCAAACGACCTGCCCAGCCGGCCGGGATCTTGCGCGCAATCAGGAAGCCAAGGAAGCCAAGCGCCCAGACCAGACCAATGAAGCGGCCCAGTTGCCGGTGGCCCCATTCCCACCAGTAAATCGATTTAAAATCAGCCAGTTCCATCCATTGATTCTGGATGCGCCACTGGTCGATTTCCTTGTATTTATTGAACTCAGCCTGCCACTCACCCTCGGACATCGGCGGGATCGCCCCGGTCACGGGGCGCCATTCGGTGATCGACAACCCGCTGTCGGTGAGACGGGTCAGCCCGCCCACAACGATCATCGCCACCACCAAGGCAAACAGCACCATCAGCCAGGCGCGGATCGCCTTGCGGGCACCGCCGCGGCCGCGGTCGATCAGTCCCGGCTGCACCGCGGGCGCATCCGTCTTCTCGCCCTCAACCTCTTCGAAAATGCTGCGCTTGCTCATGCTTGCCTCTTTGTCTCTGCTGCCAAGCTAGGGGCCGGTTATTCAAAGGTCCAGAGCGGCTTACTCGCCGCCGCGCTCTTTCCAGCGGACCATCTGGCGCATGATGCCGTGCAGCATCTGCACGTCGGAACGGGTCATCCGCATCCGGCTCCACAGATTGCGCAGGTTGGTTTTCATGCTGTCGGCCTTTTCCGGCGGGAAGAAGAAACCGGCTTCGTCCAGCCGTTCCTCGTAGTGCTCCACCAGCTTCTCGACTTCAACGCCGCTTGCCCAGTCGCCCTTGCGGCCCAGATCGGTGGTTTCATGCAGCACCTCGCCCGATTGGCGCATCCATTCATAGCCGGTCAGCAGCACGCATTGGCCCAGGTTCAAGGAAGCGTAAAGCGGGTTCACCGGCACAGAAATGATGGCGTTGGCCTTGGCGATGTCCTCGTTCTCCAGGCCCGCACGCTCGGGGCCGAACATCACCGCGACCTTCTCCCCCGCCGCGATCTTATCAGCCGCGATCTGCATGGCGCGCTCGGGGCTGTAGACCGGCTTGGTCAGGCCGCGCTGGCGGGCGGTGGTCGCAAACACATAGGTGCAATCGCCCAGCGCCTCTGGCACGTCCGCACACAGCTGCGCCTCATCCAGCAGGCGGCCGGCACCCGACGACATCGCCACTGCCTTGGGGTTCGGCCAGCCGTCGCGCGGCGCCACGATGCGCATCCGGTCCAAGCCGAAGTTCCACATCGCCCGCGCGGCGGCGCCGATATTCTCGCCCATCTGCGGGCGGACAAGGACAAAGGCGGGCTGAGGCGTATCGGTGGGCATCGTGTTCTCCGGCAAAATCGGCACTGCTGTACTGCCCGCACGGCTGCGGGGCAAGGTCCAGCGCGGGTTCGGGCTGCAAATACCGGGGCTTCACCGCCGCAAATCCTTGCGTCCTGCCGGAAATCGGCTAAACACCGTCCAATCGCCTGAACAATGGAGCACCGCCATGGGAAGCCCTGCTGACGCACCCGAGCAGCCGCAGATCTACCTGATCTCCCCGCCGAGTTTCGAGCTGGGCAAATTCCCCGCTCAGCTGGCGCGGGTGCTGGACGCGGTCGACGTGGCCTGCGTGCGCCTGGATCTGGCCAGCCGCGATGAGGACACACTGAGCCGTGCGGGTGATGCGCTGCGTGAGGTCACCATGGAGCGCGACGTGGCGCTGGTGATTTCCGACCACCAGATCCTGGCGGAACGGTTGGGACTGGACGGCGTGCATCTGACAGACGCCTCCAAATCGGTCCGCACTGCGCGCAAGGCGCTGGGGCCGGATGCGATTGTGGGCTGTTTCTGCGGCGCGTCGCAGCATGACGGTATGGTGGCAGGTGAAGCGGGCGTGGACTACGTGAGCTTTGGCCCCGTGGGCACCTCCGGTCTGGGCGATGGCGCAAAGGCCGAGGCCGATCTTTTTCAGTGGTGGTCGCAAATGATCGAGGTGCCGGTGGTGGCCGAAGGCGGCCTGACCGAGGATCTGGTGCGCGGCATCGCGCCTTACACGGACTTCTTTGGCATTGGCGATGAAATCTGGCACGCTGAGGATCCGCTTGCCCAGACTAAAACTCTGATGCGAGCGATGGGCTGACCCATCAGCGGCAGGTTACAGAAACACCCGCTCCACAAACCAATACCCCCCTATCAGTGCGATTGTGACCGAAGCCGGGATTGCCACCCGGCCGCGGTATTTCGGATGCCGCCCGAACCACAGGCGCACGCCTGTGTAAGCCGCGGCGATCACCGCAAGCTGCCCCAGTTCCACGCCGACATTAAAACCGATCAGGGCCGGCAGGAACTGGCTGGACGGCAGGCCGAACGCGCCCAAAACACTGGCAAAGCCCAGCCCGTGCAGCAGCCCGAAGCCGAAGATCACGAAGGTCCGCCAGCTGTGCAGCTTGCGGGCAAAGATGTTTTCCACCGCGACGAACACAATCGACAGCGCAATCAGCGGCTCGACAATGGCCGGGTTCACATTGACCATGCCCAGCGCGCCCAGCGCCAGGGTTATGGTGTGGGCGACGGTGAACACGCTCACCTGTAGAAGCAGCGGCTTCACCCGCGGGCTGAGGAAGAACAGCCCCAGCACAAACAGGATATGGTCCAGCCCCTTGGGCAGAATATGGGTAAAACCGACGGGGATGTACTCCATGAAGGCTTCAACCGGCGTCTTGGCCGCACCGCCCTGGAGCGGGATCGGGGGTGAGGTCTCTCCGCCCTGCAGATAGCCGGTATAGGGCTCCTCCACCCCGTTCTGCCGCAGCACCACCCCGCCAGACCCCTTGGGCCAGGCAATCCGCAGGCTATCTGCGCCCGCAGGGATCCCACCGGTCAGTTCAAGAGAGGACGCCCGCGGCAGGCTTGCGTCGCCAACGTCTGGAATGGAAATGCCGGAAACGCGCAGCTCTACCGGGCCGCCTGCCTGCAGAGAAAAGGTCTCCAGCCACTCCTCGGCAAAGAGCTGAACCATCGGCGTCAGCTCCTGAGCCTCCAGGGCGCGCAGCTCGTCATAATCGGCGGCCCGGGCGGTTTCATTTGTGTCGGACAGCCCGTCCAAATTGATCCCGGCGACGAAGGCCTCAACGTTCAGCCGCAGTCCCAGCGTAATCTGCCCGTCTTCCACCGTGAAATCGGCAATCACCGGGGTGACCTCGTGCGCGCGGGCCGGGGCAGCCCCTATTGCAACCGCACAGAACAGCAGCGCAAATAGAAACCGCAGCCAAGTCACACTGCGCCCGACAGCCAAGGACATTTTCATGCAATACCGCCTGTTCTGCTCAATTTTCTGTGCCGGGCTGAATTTGGGAGCTGCCCCGCTGTTATCCCACGAGTTTTGGATTGAGCCGGAAAAATATCAAGTGAATTCGGGGGACCCCGTGGTGGCAAGGCTGCGCAACGGGCAGGAATTCAACGGCGCCGAGCAGCCCTATCTGGATCACCGGATCGCCAGGTTCGAGGTCATACGGAACGGATCAGCTGCCCCTTATAAGGGGCGGATGGGCGATATGCCCGCATTCAGCGCCGATGAAACTGACGACGGTCTGGCCGTGATCATCCACCAGACGCAGCCGCAAACGCTGACATATGACACCTGGGAAGGTTTTCAGGCCTTCATTGACCACAAGGGTTTTGCCGGCATCCCCGGTCAGCATACCGCACGCGGTCTCCCCGGCGCTGGCTTTTCCGAGCAATACACCCGCTATGCTAAGGCTTTGGTGTCCATCGGCAGCGGTGCCGGGTCCGATCGGGCCACAGGGCTGGAGACCGAGATCGTTGCCCTCGTCAATCCCTATACTGATGACCTGGAAACAGGCCTTCCGGTTCAGGTGCTGTACCAGGGAAGCCCGCGCCCGCAGGCGCAGGTCGAAGTCTTTGCAAAAGCTCCGGACGGCAGTGTCACCATAAGTACCCAACTGACAGACGTGAGGGGAGAGACCATCGTTTCACTGGCTCCCGGGCATAGCTACCTGCTGGACGCCGTGGTCCTGCGCCCTGCCCCGAAAGGCAAAGATTATGTGTGGGAAAGCCATTGGGCCGCCTTGACCTTTGCGGTGCCTGAAAAGTGAAGCCGCTTGCAGAGGCCAGTCAAAGGCGGCAATAGGTCATTATGACACAAGCCTCTCATTCCCGGACACCCGCTATCCTGTGCATCGGATCGGTCCTGTGGGACATCATCGGCCGTTGCAGAACGGAAATGCAGCGCGGCTCGGACATGCCGGGGCGCATCACCCGGCTGCCCGGCGGCGTGGCCATGAACATCGCCATGACCCTCTCGCGTTTCGGGATGCAGCCCGCATTGCTGACAGCCGTGGGCCGCGACCCCGAGGGCGACGAGCTGATCCACGCCTGCGGCCATTTCGGCCTGATCACGGACTTCATTTACCGCTCAGAGGATCTGCCCACCGACCGCTACATGGCGGTGGAGGGCGCCAACGGGCTGATTGCCGCCATTGCCGACGCCCATTCGCTGGAGGCCGCGGGAGACAAGATCCTGCGCCCGCTGTCCGACGGTTCGCTGGGTTCCGAGGACGCCCCATACACGGGTCAGGTCGCGCTGGACGGAAACCTGACGCTGTCGTTGCTGGATGACATCGTGGCCAGCCCCGCCTTTGCCAAGGCAGACTTGCGGGTGGCCCCGGCCTCCCCCGGCAAAGCAGAACGCCTGCGCCCCTTCCTCAGCCGTACCCGCGGCACGCTTTATGTGAACCTCGAAGAGGCCGGCATCCTGTGCCAGGCCGAGTTCACAGACAGCGAGGCCGCCGCCAAGGCCATGCTGGACCGCGGCGCCGCGCGGGTGCTGGTCACCGATGGCGGCTCCTCTGCCACCGTGGCCGATGCCCAAGGCGTCATCACCCTTGTTCCGCCCCGTGTGACCGTCGCCCGGGTGACCGGCGCAGGCGATACCTTCATGGCCGCCCATATCGTTGCCGAAGCACGAGGCGAAGACCGCAAGACCGCTTTGGCCTCCGCCCTCAAGGCCGCGGCCACTTATGTTTCAGGAGAACCCCCGCTGTGATCGAAATCCGCTATTCATCCGAGGTCCAAGCCGCCAAGGCAGACGGCCGCGCCATTGTTGCGCTGGAAAGCACCATCATTACCCACGGCATGCCCTACCCGCAGAATGTCGAGGTCGCCGCCCAGGTGGAGCAGGACATCCGCGATGCCGGTGCTGTGCCGGCCACCATGGCAGTCATGAAGGGCGTGCTGCATGTGGGGCTGGAGCCAGACCAGTTGCAATCGCTGGGTCAGGCGCAGGGCGTCGCCAAGATCTCCCGAGCCGACATGCCCGCCTGTATTGCAACCGGCGGAACCGGCGCCACCACGGTTGCGGCCACTATGATCGCCGCGCGTCTGGCCGGGATCGACGTCTTTGCCACCGGCGGCATCGGCGGCGTGCATAAAGGTGCGGAAACCACATTCGACATCTCCGCCGACCTGATGGAACTGGCGCAAACCCCGGTCACCGTGGTGGCGGCAGGCGCCAAGGCCATTCTCGACGTGCCCAAGACGCTGGAAGTGCTGGAAACCCAGGGCGTGCCGGTCATTGCCTATGGCCAGGACAGCTTCCCGGCCTTCTGGTCTGCCCAGTCCGACCTGAAGGCACCCCTGCGTATGGACGAGCCCGCCGAGATCGCCCGCGCCCACGCCACCCGGCAGGCAATGTGCCTGCCCGGCGGCCAGCTGATCGCCAACCCGATCCCTTCGGATGCGGAAATCGCGGCGGAAGAACTGGCCCCGGTGATCGCGCAAGCCCAGTCCGAGGCGGATGAACAAGGCATCTCGGGCAAGGATGTGACCCCCTTCCTGCTGCGCCGCATCTTTGAGCTGACCGAGGGCCATTCGCTCACCGCCAATATCGCCCTAGTGCGCAACAACGCCCGTCTGGCGGCAAAGATCGCACAGGAACTGAACAAACTGGCACAATGACTTGATTTTCCGGGCGGATGCCATTGCTCCGCCCGCAATCAGTGCCTAGGTTCCACTCGAAATTTCTGTAAAGAAGCACCATGACCACGCCCTTCGACGAAGAACCTCACCGCCGCCGCGGACTGTTTGCCAGCCTGCGCGCTTCCTTCTTTACCGGGATCGTCGTCATTGCGCCGGTAAGCCTGACTATCTGGCTGTTGTGGTCGGTGATGGGCTGGATCGACAGCGTGGTGCTGCCGCTGGTGCCGCACACAGTCCGTCCGGAACAGTATATCGGCATCAACCTGCGCGGTGTCGGGCTGATCATCTTCCTGTTGTTCACAATCGTTGTCGGCTGGATTGCCAAGGGTATCCTTGGCCGGTCGCTGATCGGTTTTGCAGAAAGCCTGGTAGACCGCATGCCGGTGGTCCGCACTGTTTATTCGGGCATCAAGCAGATTTCCGAAACCGTCTTTGCCCAGTCGGAACGCAGTTTTGAAAAGGCCTGCCTGGTGCAATACCCGCGCAAGGGCATCTGGGCGATCGGCTTCATTTCAACCAACGCCAAGGGCGAGATTGCCAAACGGGCAGAAACCAGCGGCAGCCTGGTCAGTGTGTTTCTTCCGACCACACCAAACCCGACATCCGGCTTTCTTCTGTTCGTCCCCGAAGAAGATGTGATCGAACTGGACATGTCGGTGGAAGATTCTGCCAAGCTGGTGATCTCGGCAGGTCTCGTCTATCCGAACCCCAAGGATCCTTCAAAACCGCTGGAAAACGGCAAGAAGCCAGCGCTGAAAGAAAGCGCCTGACCTAGCTGAACATCGCCGGCAGGTCCGTGGAAGAGCGCACGCCAAGGTTCGCCCCGTCCTGCACCAGGAAGGTCTCCGCCGCATCGCGCCCTGCCTGTTTCAGCCGCGCCAGGATCTGCGGCACAGGAAACAGTTTGGTGGTGACAGAAAGCTGCGTCATCAGATCATCATCGGCAATCATGTGAACCCTAACCTGCTTCATCCGCCCGGGCTCAAGCGTGCCATCCTCCAGCAGCCGCTGCACAAAATTGATAGCACGCAGCTCCCGCAGCAGTGACGAGTTAAAACTGATCTCATTCACCCGGTTGCGGATCTGCTGCGGCGTCTTCGGAATTTCCCCGCGCTCCAGCGGATTGATGTTCACAATCACCACATCCCCCGGCAACTCCGCACGGAACAACGGAAACAGCGCCGGATTGCCGGTAAACCCGCCATCCCAATAGGCCTCCATCCGGCCGGTCTCCGGATCCTCAATTTCCACAGCTTGAAACATATCCGGCAGGCAGGCCGAGGCGAGAATGGCATCGGAGCTGATCCCGGCGCCCTCAAAGATCCGGATCTTGCCTGTGCGCACACAGGTTGCGCAGACAAACAGATCCGGCCCGGCCCCGGCGCAGACCTCATCAAAGCAGAATTGATCGACGACATCCTGCAGCGGGTTCTTGTAAAACGGTCCGTAGTGATAGGGGGAAATCATCTGGCTCATGGTTTCCAGCGGCGAGAACGGCATCGCAGCCTCCACCGCGCCGGTCCAGGCCACCGCATCAAACCGGGTCAGCCAATGGGCAAAGCGCATGTCGCCCACGGCCCCCATCTGCGCCCACAAATTGTCCAGCGCTGCCTTGGCACCCGCGCGCCCGCCCTGAACCAAGCCGGACTTGAAAGCTGCACCATTCAAAGCACCAGCCGAGGTGCCGGTGATCCCGGCTACCTCAACACCTTCATCCTCCAGCAGCCGGTCCAGCACACCCCAGGTAAACGCGCCATGCGCGCCGCCGCCCTGCAGGGCCAGATTAATGCGTTTCACCAAAATACACCTGCCCGTTTCACCTTTGTGAAAATACTCCGGGGGTGAATTGCCCCGGACGGGGCAAGAGGGGGCCGGCCCCCTCCCGCCGCTTCCACGCAGCGCCTAGAGCGCCGTCCAGCCGCCGTCGACACTCAGCGTGGTACCGGTGATCTGCGCCGCTGCGTCCGAACACAGGAACACCGTGGTGCCGCCCAGCTGTTCCACAGTGGCAAATTCGCGGCTTGGCTGGCGCTCCAGCATCACTTTTTTGATCACCTCTTCCCGGCCCATGTTGTATTTCTCCATGGTGTCCGGGATCTGCGCCTCGACCAGCGGTGTCAGCACATAGCCCGGGCAGATCGCATTGCAGGTGATGGGATCTTCCGCGGTTTCCAGCGCCACCGTTTTGGTCATGCCCACCACCCCGTGTTTGGCCGCCACATAGGCCGCCTTGAACGGCGAGGCCGTCAGCCCGTGCGCCGAGGCGATATTGACGATCCGCCCCCAGCCAGACGCGCGCATTCCAGGCAAGGCCGCCGCCATGGTGTGGAAGTTCGAGGTCATGTTGATCGCGATGATCGCGTCCCATTTGTCCTGCGGGAAGGCATCGATCGGCGCGACATGCTGAATGCCTGCATTGTTGACCAGAATATCGCAGGCGCCGGCCTGCTCAATCAGCGACCGGCATTCCGACCCTTTGGACATATCGGCCTGAATGTACTGAGCGTTGACGCTGAATTCACGGGCGAGCTCTGCTGCCAGCGCGTGATCCTCGTCCCGGTCGGTGAACGAATTCAGCACCACATCGGCCCCTGCCCGCGCCAGTTCGCGTGCAACCCCCAGGCCAATGCCCGAATTCGATCCGGTGATAACGGCGGTCTTGCCTTGCAATGTCATCGGCAGCTTTCCCTCGGCTGAATAAAACTGCCGCCACTGTGCCATGCTGCAGATGCAAAAGAAACGCGTAAACCTACGGATCGCCCCTTGCAACGCAGGGGCATATCCCCTCAGAGACAGCACGGAAGTGTCCAAAAAAAAACGCCCGCACAAGGCGGGCGTTAGTTATTGAGGCAGGTTTCATACAGGCAAGAAACCTATCGAGCAGTGATCTCTTTATAAGCAATTTCCGGCTTTCGTCCAAGCTAAAAGTTTGAAAAGACGAAAAAGCGCACGTAGCGTGCAGAGGCAAGAAAATAAGGGCAGAGCGGGATTGTTGTGAAACTGCGAAAAGAAAATTTCCTGAATCTCCGTGCAGCACTGGCCGGAATCACCTTGGCTTTTGCTGCGAATTTTGCGCAGGCAGAATCGGGTCATGGCATAGCTATGTATGGCGCGCCCGCCCTGCCACCGGATTTTGTGTCTTTACCCTATGCCAACCCGAATGCCCCCAAAGGCGGCAAGGTGGTTTTCGGCAATACCGGCGGCTTTGACTCGCTGAACCCGTTCACCCTTAAGGGGACCGTGCCGTGGCAGCTGAGGTTCTGGGGATACGAGAGCCTGATGGGCCGCTCCTGGGATGAGCCGTTCACGCTTTACGGTCTTTTAGCCGAATCGATTGAGGTGCCCGAGGACCGCTCCTGGGTCGAATTCACCCTTCGGGAGGAGGCGCGATTCTCCGATGGCAGCCCGGTGACCGTCGAGGATGTGATCTGGTCCTATGAAACATTGGGCACCAAAGGGCACCCGCGCTACCGCGGTTTCTGGACCAAGGTGACGCGGATTGAACAGACCGGACCGCGCAGCCTGCGCCTGACGTTCAATACCGAAGACCGGGAGCTGGCGCTGATCGCCGGAATGCGCCCGATCCTTAAGAAAGCGCAGTGGCAAGACAAGGAGTTTGGCACCGATCGGCTGCCGGGCGCCCCGATTGGCACCGGCGCTTATGTGGTCAGAAAGGTCGAACCCGGAAGATTCGTGACCATGGCCAGAAACCCGGACTATTGGGGCAAGGATTTGCCCTTTCGCCGTGGCACTCTGAACTTTGACGAATTGCGTCTGGACTTCTTTGGCGATGCAACCGTGCTGTTTGAGGCTTTCAAGGCCGGTGAGCTGAGCGCGGTGCGCGAATTCAACGCCGACAAATGGGACAGCGTCTACAGTTTCCCGGCGGTGACCCGCGGCGATGTGGTCAAAAGCGAAATCCCGCATCAGCGCCCCTCGGGCATGACCGGGCTGGTGATGAACAGCCGCCGTGCGCCTTTGGATGACTGGCGGGTGCGCGAGGCACTGCTTTTGGCGTTCAATTTCGAATACATCAACGGCACGGTGACCGGCGGCGTTCAGCCCCGGATCACTTCCTATTTCTCCGGGTCCGGGCTTGGCATGTTGCCTGGTGCGGCAGCCGGCAAGGTCCGTACCCTGCTGGAACCTTTTGCAGATACGCTGCTGCCCGGCACTCTGGAGGGGTACACCCTGCCCCAGGGCGACGGCAGCAAGCGCAACCGCGGCAATCTGCGCAAGGCGATGAAACTGCTGGAGGACGCGGACTGGACCGTCGTTGATGGTGTTTTGCGCAACAGTGAAGGCATGCCGCTGGAACTGACTGTTCTGATCCGCCAGGGCGATGGCGAGATGAAGACAGTCGCTGAGATTTACGCCCGCGCACTGGAACGGCTGGGCATCACGCTGAGCGCGGAAACTGTCGATAACGCGCAGTATGCGGAACGCGAGAACGCCTATGATTTCGACCTTACCCGCTACCGCCGGGAGTTGTCGCTGAGCCCCGGAAACGAGCAGCGTTATTACTGGGGCAGCGACGGCGTCAGCCAGCCCGGCAGCCGCAACCTGATGGGCATGGACAGCCCCGCTGCCGAAGCGATGATTGACGCGATGCTGACGGCCAAGGACCCCGAGGATTTCACCGCTGCCGTGCGGGCTTTGGACCGGGTTTTGACCGCAGGCCGCTATGTCATTCCCTTCTGGAGGTTCGATGCGGGACGGATTGCCCACGTCAAGGAAATGCGGTTCCCGGAAAACCTGCCGATCTACGGCGACCGGACCGGGTTCATGCCGGATGTCTGGTGGTATCAACCCGACTGATGCGCTGACCTGCGGCAGTCGCAGGCCGGGGCAGTTGACTTGCGATTTTTAATTCTGTATTTCACGAATTATGGAATTAGAAATCACAGACAAACTCAGCGCCCTGGCACATCCGAACCGGCTGGCCCTGTTCCGCCTGCTGATGCGGCGGTATCCGGACGCTGTTCCGGCGGGTGAGATCGCCTCGGCGCTGGATTTCAAGCCCAACACCGCCTCAGCCTATCTGTCAGTTCTGAAACAGGCCGGGCTGATCAGCCAGCAGCGGACTGGCACCTCTCTTATGTACACCGCTGATCTGCCAGGCTTACGCGGCATGTTTGATGATCTGCTGTCCGGCTGCTGCCGGAACCGGCCCGATATCTGTATCCCTGTCACGAGTGAACAAAAGATCATGCCAACGACCGAGCGTCCGTTTAACGTCCTATTCATCTGCACCGGGAATTCCGCCCGGTCGCTGCTGGCAGAAGCCATCCTGAACCGATCCGGCGGCGGCAAATTCCGCGCCTACTCAGCAGGCACCAGCCCGTCTTCACCTGGCCCGCGCCCCGAAGTAATCTCTCTGCTGCAGGCCAAAGGCTATGACACCAGCGCCTTGCGCTCCAAGGATCTGGATGAATTCTCCGTGGCAGATGCGCCTGGCATGGATTTCATCTTCACCGTCTGCGACCACGCCGCCAACGAGGAATGCCCGGCCTGGCCCGGCCAGCCGATGAGCGCCCATTGGGGGCTGGCAGATCCGGTCAAGGCGACAGGCACTGATGCCGAGCGGCGCCTGGCCTTCCAGCAGGCCTATGGGCTGCTGCGCAATCGGATCAAAGCCTTTACAGCGCTGCCCTTTGGCACACTCGACCGCATGTCGCTTCAGCATCAGGTTGACGGCATCGGCCGCGTGAATTCTTCCGACTAACCCTATAGAACGGTCAAAACCCATGAACATTCTTGTCCTCTGCACGGGCAACTCCGCCCGCTCCATCCTGCTGGAGTCGATCTTCAACACCCTAGGCACTGGCCGCATCCGTGCGTTTTCTGCAGGCTCCAACCCCACCGGCAAGGTGCATCCGCAATCACTGGAGCTGCTGAAAGAACTCGGCCATGGCACCGCGGGCGCCCGCTCCAAAAGCTGGGATGAGTTTGCTGCTGAAGACGCACCGGAAATGGACATGGTGATCACCGTTTGCGCCTCAGCCGCAGGCGAAACATGCCCGATCTGGCCCGGTGCACCGGTTCGTGCGCATTGGGGCGTCGCAGATCCGGCTGCCGCGGACCAATCCGAATGGGACACCGCCTTTCGCGCGGCTTATGCCACGCTGGAAAAGCGCGCCAAGGCGCTGCTGGAATTGCCGTTCGACTCCATGAATGCGACCGAACTGACGCAGCAGCTCAAGCGGATTGGAGAGATCGTATGACCGGACAGAAACTTCTGGCCGAAGGGCTGGGCACCGCGATGCTGCTGATTGGCGTGGTCGGCTCCGGCATCATGGCCGAGACTTTGGCGGACGGAAACATCGCCCTGGCCCTGCTGGCCAATGCGATTGCCACCGGCTGCATGCTCTATGCGATCATCAATACCCTGGGTCCCATTTCCGGTGCCCATTTCAACCCGGCGGTGACCCTTGCCTTTGCCCTGCGCGGCGAACATGAATGGCGCGCGGTGGCGCCTTACATTCTGGTCCAGATCGGCGGCGGTATTCTGGGGGTCTGGGCATGCCATGCAATGTTCGATCTTGCGATTCTGCAAAGCTCTGGAACCATGCACCGTACCGGAACCGCGCAGTGGTTTTCCGAAATCCTGGCCACATTCGGCCTGCTGTTCGTGATTTTCGGCGGGCTGCGGTCGCGTCCCGACACGGTGCCCGCTCTGGTTGGCATCTACATCACAGGCGCCTATTGGTTCACCTCCTCGACTAGCTTTGCCAACCCGGCGGTGACCATCGCGCGCGGGTTCAGCGACACCTTCGCAGGCATCTATCCCGGCCACATTCCGATGTTCATCGTGATGCAGCTGATCGCGGTGGGTGCTGGCCACATTGTCCTGCGCAGGCTGTTTGCAAAAACCTGAACACCAGCAGAATCCCGCTTAACACGGCGGCCCTGGGCAGATGCCCTGGGGCTGTCGTTACCAAACAGCCGAAAAGATGCTAGCATGAGGGTCCAACAACCATAATCCGTTTGTCAGGGAGGCCCCCCAATGCCTGTACAGACAGCAGCTGCCAGCTGGATTGACAGGATGCCCCGCATCAAACAGCGCTTTCCGCATCTGAAGGCCAGCAACGCGCCGTCACTCGTGGATGACCGGGACAGATTTGTTGCCTATCTGGCCCGTACCCATCACCTCACCTTGAACGAAGCCAGGGAGGAGGTGGACGATTTCCTCTATATCGAAAGCCTGCTGAGAGAACTGGACGGGCGGCCGCACTAGAAGCCCAGCCCCTGCGCCAGGTCTCAACATCAAGCCAGTGAAGTCACCCAGAGGATCATCGCATCTTCGGGGCTGACCGAGATGACATTGTGCCCCATGGCCGCGTCATAATAGGCGCTGTCGCCGCGGCGCATCTCGATCGGCTCATAAAATTCCGTATAGAGCTTGACCACGCCGGTCAGCACATAGAGGAATTCCTCGCCGTCATGGCGCACCCAGCCGTCAAATTCCTCCATCGACCGCGCCCGCACCCGCGCCCGGTAGGGCAGCATCTGCTTGCGTGACAGACCGTCCGCCAGCAGCTCGTGCTCATAGGTCGCGGTGGCATGGGCCGACCCGTCGCCGGACTTGGTCACCGTCATGCGGCCGTTCACCTGGTCCCGCTGCGGCGGGGTGAACAGCTGCGGCACCGAGATCTGCAGCCCCACGGCCAGCTTCTTCAACGCCTCGTAAGTCGGTGACATCTGGCCGTTTTCGATCTTGGACAGGGTCGAGCGCGCCAGCCCGGCCTGGTTGGCCGCATGCTCCAGCGTCCAGTCCCGCGCCTTGCGCAATTCGCGCACGCGGGCGCCCAGGTCCAAAGGTTCTGCGTCGTCTTCGCCGCCATTGGCGCGGGCGATGGTGATCAGGGATTTCGGGTCGCGGCCAGTCATAGCAACTCTATATGCCGCCGCCGCGCCGCTTGCAACGCAGGACGCTGCAGGCTAGCCAATTGCCATGCTGTCGATTTTTGATCAGGGGCCCTTCGCGCCCTGCCCCGCGCCTTTCAATCTCGCCGCCCACGTGCTGCGCCATGCCGGGCGGCTGGCTGCCAAAACTGCGCTGTCGGTTCTTGAGGGCGAAACCCGCGAAGATTGGAGCTACGCCCGTCTGGAGGCTGCCGTGCGCGGCACCGGAACCGGACTGCTGGCGGCGGGGCTGAAGCCTGGGGAAATCGTGCTGATGCGGCTCGGGAACACGGTGGAGTTCCCCATTGCCTATCTCGGCGCCATTGCCGCCGGGCTGGTGCCGGTGCCCACCTCGGCCCAGCTGACGGAGCCGGAAACCGCCCGGATCATCGCCGGTCTGAAACCGGCGGCGGTGTTGCGCGACCCGGCAGTGGCCTGTGCGAGTCACCCTTTGCAGATCAGTGCTGGCGAGCTGCTGAAGATGCAGGATCTGCCACCTTGTGAGTACGCCTTTGGAGGTCCTGACCAAATGGCCTATGTGGTCTACACGTCCGGCACCAGCGGAAATCCGCGTGCTGTTGCGCATGCCCACCGGGCAGTCTGGGCGCGGCAGATGATGGTGGAGGGCTGGTACAGTCTGACAGCGGAGGACCGGCTCCTGCATGCAGGCGCCTTCAACTGGACCTATACGCTCGGCACCGGGCTGATGGACCCTTGGGCTACCGGCGCCACGGCACTGATCCCGGCTCCCGGAACACCGCCCGAAAACCTGCCGGACCTGCTGCGCCGGCACCAGGCGACGATCTTTGCCGCAGCCCCCGGCGTTTACCGCAAGTTCCTGCGCGGCGGCCCGCTGGACCTGCCGGACCTGCGGCACGGGCTTTGCGCAGGTGAAAAGCTCTCACGCCACCTTCACGAGGTGTGGGAAGCCGCCACCGGCTGTGGACTATACGAAGCGTTCGGCATGTCGGAGTGTTCGACATTCATCTCCTCGTCACCGTCCTGTCCTGCGAAGGACGGCGCGCTGGGTCGGCCGCAGCCGGGCCGCAAGGTGGCCATTCTGGACGCGGACGGGCCGGTCCCGATGGGCGAAGAAGGCACCATCGCCATCCACTGCTCCGACCCCGGGCTGATGCTTGGCTATCTGAACGCACCGGAGGAAACCGCCGCCCGCTACCAGGGCGGCTGGTTCCTGACCGGTGATCAGGGCGCGATGGCTGCAGATGGCCAGATCCGCTACCTGGGCCGCTGCGACGACATGATGAATGTCGGCGGCTACCGGGTCTCTCCGATCGAGGTTGAGACCGCCCTGGCTGCCCATCCCGGCATCACTCAGGCCGGCGCCGCAGCGGTGGAGGTGAAGCCGGACACCTATGTCATCGCGGCCTTCTATACCGGTCCCGAAGAGTTGAACGCCGCAGAACTGCAGACCTTTGCATCCCAACGCCTGGCCCGTTACAAGCAGCCCCGCGCTTATGTCCATCTCGACGCGCTGCCTGCAGGCGCCAACGGAAAACTGCTGCGCCGCGCCTTGCCCGCCCTGTTCAAAGGATGACCCAAATGACCACCGTCAAGCTCGACATCCTGTCGGACCCGATCTGCCCCTGGTGCTATATCGGCAAGACCCATCTGGACAAGGCGCTGGCCGAGGTTCCGGATCATCCCTTTGTCATCGAATGGCATCCGTTTCAGCTGAACCCCGATATGCCGCGCGAGGGCATGGACCGGCGCGAGTACCTGGAGCGTAAGTTCGGCGGCAAGGACGGCGCGGTGAAGGCCTATGCCCCGGTGGTTGAGCACGCCGAAAAGGCCGGGCTGTCGATCAACTTCGAAGCCATGAAACGCACCCCCAACACACTGGATGCGCACCGGCTGATCCACTGGGCAGGGATCGAAGGCAAGCAGGCGCAGGTGGTGGATGCGTTGTTCAAAGCCTATTTCGCTGACGCCAAAGACATCGGAAACCACACGGTTCTCGCAGACGTTGCGAACGAGGCCGGAATGGACGCGGACGTCACCGCGCGCCTTCTGTCCGGCGACAGTGATGTGCAGGCCATCCAGGACCGCGATGCCCATTCCCGCAAAATGGGTGTGACTTCGGTCCCGACATTCATCGTCGCCAGCCAGCACGCCGTGCCCGGCGCCCAGCCGCCGGAACTGTGGAAGCAGGTGATCGAAGACATCCTGCAGCAGCTGAAAGCCGCAGAGGCCGAATGACCTCGCGGTAAACTGCTTAGCATCGCAACAATGCACAGTTTGCTGTGCAGCCGGGCGCTGGCCCGGATAAAAGATTCGTGATAGCGGAACCGGACAGCTCCCGGACCGGCCTTGTTCCCCGGAAACATCTGAAGAGCTGTTAGAGGTTTCAAATGTCACAATCCCAGGTTCACTCTCCGGCCCATGGCATGGCGAAAGCTGAATTCATTGCGCTGATCGCAATGATGTTTGCCACTATCGCCTTTTCCATCGATGCGATGCTGCCTGCCCTGCCCGAGATCGGCCAGGCGCTGAGCCCGGATGACATCAACCGTGCCCAATTGGTGCTGACCTCCTTTGTGCTGGGCATGGGCATCGGCACGTTCTTTACCGGCCCGCTGTCCGATGCCTTTGGCCGCAAGACCGTCATTGCAGGCGGTGCGGCCCTGTACATCGCTGCATCCGCCGTTGCCTGGCAGGCGCAATCGCTGGAGCTGCTGCTGGCCTCCCGCGTGGTCATGGGGCTGGGGGCCGCCGGGCCGCGGGTTGTTGGCATTGCCATCGTGCGGGATCTGTACTCGGGCCGGGAAATGGCCCGGATGATGTCGATTGCAATGATGATTTTCACTCTTGTGCCCGCCTTTGCACCGATGCTGGGCGCGGGCATCATCGCGTTTTCCAGCTGGCGCGGTATCTTTCTGGCCTTTGCCGTTTTTGCCATCCTCATTGTGATGTGGATGGGTCTGCGCCTGCCCGAAACCCTGGCGGTTGAGAACCGCCGCCCCTTCCGTCTGCCGCTGCTGCTGGGAGCCGTGAAAGAGATGTTCGCCCATCCTGCTGTGCGGCTGTCGATCCTGGTGCAGACCCTGTGCTTAGGCATGCTGTTCACCATGCTGACCATGGTGCAGCAGGTCTATGACGTGATCTTTGACCGCGCGGCCAGCTTTCCGTTCTGGTTTGGGTTTGTGGCCTTGATGGCAGGCACCGCCAGCCTGCTGAACGCAGCCATCGTTGTCCGCGTTGGGATGCGCCGGATCGTGACCTGGTCCCTGGCTGCACAGGTCTGCATTTCCGCGGCTATGCTGGTGCTCAGTAGTCAGGCGCTGCCGGAAACGCTGCTGTTCGGCCTGTTCGTTGCTTGGCAGACCAGCGTGTTCTTTTTGGCCGGCACAACGCTTGGCAACCTCAACGCCATCGCGATGGAGCCGATGGGCCATATCGCCGGCATGGCGGCCTCGGTGATCGGAGCGATTTCAACTGTTCTGGCCGCTGCCATTGCGGCACCGGTGGGCCTGTTGTTCGACGGATCATTGCTGCCGCTGGCCGCCGGGCTGCTGACAATGGCCGGCCTTGCCTTCTTGCTGATGCTGCAGATGGCGCGGGCAGAGGCGCAATTGCCCGCCGAATAACCATCTTGTCCGGATAGGTGCCACTGCCTAACCTCTCCAAATACTTAGGGAGGTTTTTCATGGGTTACGATTATGATCTCGGCAGCCATTCCTGCCCGGTAACGGCCACCTCGCCCGAGGCACAACAGTGGTTCGACCGCGGCCTGGTCTGGACCTACGGCTTCAACCATGACGAAGCCGTCAGATGTTTCAAGCAGACGCTGGAACATGATCCCGGCTGCGCCATGGCCCATTGGGGCGTGGCCTATGCAACCGGCCCGAATTACAATCTTCCCTGGAGTTTGCGGGATGATAAAGGCCGTGCAAAAGACCTGGCAGAGGCCTACGACGCCGCCCGATCCGCACTGGCTTGCATCGAGGGCTGCACCGAGGCCGAGCGGCATCTGATCCTTGCCCTCCAATCACGCTATCCCCAGCGCGAGGCAGCTGAAGACATGCACGCCTGGGATTATGCCTTCGCCGATGCCATGCGCGCGGCATTTGCCGCCTGCCCGGATCATTTGGACCTGCGCACGGTCTATGCCGAAAGCCTGATGAACCTGACGCCCTGGCAGATGTGGGATCTGAAAACCGGCCAACCTGCCAAAGGGGCTGCCACCCTTGAGGCGCAAGAGGTGTTGGAATGGGCAATGGAGCATACCGCAGCCGCGATGGACCACCCCGGCCTACTGCACCTCTATGTCCACCTGATGGAGATGTCGCCGACGCCTGAAAAGGCCCTGAAGGCCGCCGACGTCCTGCGAACATTGGTGCCGGATGCCGGCCATCTGGTGCACATGCCGACCCATATCGACGTGCTGTGCGGCGATTACCACAATGTGGTGCATTGGAACCAAAAGGCGATTGAGGCCGACCTGAAGTACTACCAGCGCGAAGGCGCCTTCAACATCTACACCGGCTACCGCCAGCACAATTACCACTTCGTCATCTTCGGCGCGATGTTCTTGGGCCAGATCGAACCGGCCTTGCAGGCCAATCAGGGTATTCTGGACACCACCCCGGAACAGATGCTGCGGATCGAAAGCCCGCCGATGGCAGATTACTTTGAAAGTTACATGGCCATGCACCCGCATATTCTCGTGCGGTTCGGCCGCTGGGAAGAGGCCATGGCGCTGAAACTGCCGGAAGACCCGGAGCTCTATTGCACACTGGCTGCCAATACCCATTACGCCCGCGCCATCGGTTTTGCCGCAACCGGACGCGTGGCAGAGGCCGAAGCCGAGGAACAGCTGTTCCTGGCTGCCAAAGCACGGGTGCCGGACACCCGCATGATGCACAACAACAGCGTGGCGGACCTGCTGGAGATCGCAACGGAAATGCTGCGCGGCGAGATTGAGTACCGCAAAGGAAAACATGACGTGGCCTTCGCCCATCTGCGCCGCTCGGCCGAGCTGGACGACAACCTGCCCTATGATGAGCCATGGGGCTGGATGCAGCCCACCCGCCACGCGCTGGGGGCGCTGCTGTTTGAGCAGGGGCGGATGGAAGAGGCCGAAGCGGTGTACCGCGCCGATCTGGGGCTTGACGGCACGCTGCCGCGCGCATCGGTCCATCCGGATAACATCTGGAGCTTGAAGGGATTACACGATTGCCTTAAGTCCCGCGGAGAACCTATTGAAATCCGGCACATTAAACAAAATCTGGATCTGGCGCTTTCCCGTGCTGACCGGGCGGTGGGCGCGTCCTGTTTCTGCGCACAGGCAGCGATGAAACCGGACAGCTGCAGCGGCTGAGCAAAATTTCTTCGAAGAAATTTGCCAAGGAAATTCGAATTTCCTTGGCTCCAAGTGTCAGGCTTTCGCTTTTGCCTTGGCCTTTTTCTTCTCTGCCACGACTTTCTCTGCCAGGTCGCGGGCAATGGCAAAGGCGCCCTTGATCTTGTCGCTGTCCTTTTTCCAGTCCCGGCGCACAACGATTTTGTTGTCCTTGACCTTGGCCAGACCATCCTGGCCCTGGATGAATTCCACCAGTCCCTGCGGCGAGGCAAATTTGTCGTTGTAGAACTGGATCGTCGCGCCCTTCGGCCCGCCATCCATCTTGGCGATCCCGGCCCGCTTGCACATCCCCTTGATGCGCACCACCAGCATCAGCGTGTTGACCTCCTTGGGCAGTTTCCCGAAACGGTCGATCAGTTCAGCGGCAAAGCCCTCCAGCTCCACTTTGGCCGACAGCGACGACAGGCGGCGGTAAAGGCCCAGGCGTACATCCAGATCCGGCACGTAGTCCTCGGGGATCAGCACCGGCACACCCAGATTGATCTGCGGCGCCCATTGCTCATCCGCATCAGACAGGCCCTCCATCTCGCCTGCCTTGATCTTGGCAATCGCCTCCTCCAGCATCGATTGGTACAGCTCATAGCCCACATCGCGCATCTGGCCGGACTGTTCCTCACCCAGCAGGTTCCCGGCGCCCCGGAGATCAAGGTCTTGAGAGGCCAAGGTAAAGCCGGCGCCCAGCGTATCGAGCGAGCCCAGCACCCGCAGGCGTTTCTCAGCTGCGGGCGTCAGCCGCTGGCGCGGCTTGGTGGTGAGGTAAGCATAGGCACGGGTTTTCGAACGCCCGACTCGGCCCCGGATCTGATAGAGCTGCGACAGGCCGAACATGTCGGCGCGATGCACCACCATCGTGTTGGCGGTCGGAATATCCAACCCGCTTTCCACAATCGTCGTCGCCAGCAGCACGTCGTATCTGCCGTCATAAAACGCATTCATCCGGTCATCGAGCTCCCCCGCCGCCATCTGCCCATGCGCCACCACATAGGTCAGCTCGGGCAGTTGAGCCTGCAGGAACGCTTCAACATCCGGCAGATCAGTGATCCGCGGCACCACATAGAAGCTTTGACCGCCACGGTAATGCTCGCGCAGCAGCGCCTCGCGGATGGTGACAGTATCGAATTCACTCACATAGGTGCGGATCGCCAGACGGTCCACCGGCGGAGTGCCGATGATCGACAGGTCCCGCACACCCGTCAGCGACAGCTGCAGTGTGCGCGGGATCGGCGTGGCCGTCAGCGTCAGCACATGGATGTCACTGCGCAGCTGCTTCAGCCGCTCCTTGTGGCCAACACCAAAGTGCTGCTCCTCGTCGATGATCAGCAGACCGAGGTTCTGGAACTTGATGTTTTTGGCCAGCACCGCGTGAGTGCCGATAACAATATCCACGGTTCCTTTGGTCAGCCCCTCGCGCGTTTGGCTTGCCTCCTTTGATGTAACAAAGCGAGACAACTGCTTGACATGCAATGGAAACCCGCGGAACCGTTCGGCAAAGGACGCGGCGTGCTGGCGTGCCAGCAGCGTGGTCGGTGCCACAACCGCCACCTGCAGGCCGGACATGGCCGCAACAAAGGCGGCGCGCATCGCCACCTCGGTCTTGCCAAAACCCACGTCGCCGCAGATCAGCCGGTCCATCGGCTGCCCGGAGTGCAGATCCTCCATCACGTCCTCGATGGCGCGCAGCTGGTCGTCGGTCTCCTGATACGGGAAGCGGGCGGAGAATTCTTCCCAGGCATGCGGCGGCGGGTCCATCACCGGCGCCTTGCGCAGGGCGCGCTCGGCAGCGATGCGGATCAGCTTGTCCGCCATCTCGCGGATGCGTTCCTTGAGCTTGGCCTTCTTGGCCTGCCAGGCGCCGCCGCCCAGCCGGTCCAGCAGGCCTTCGTCATGGCCGTATTTGGACAGCAGTTCAATGTTTTCGACCGGCAGGTACAGCTTGGACGCTTCGGCATATTCCAGCAGGATGCATTCATGCGCGGCACCTGCTGCCGTCACAACTTCCAGTCCTTTATATCGGCCGATGCCGTGGTCCACATGCACCACCAGATCACCGGGGCTGAGAGACTGGGTTTCGGTCAGGAAGTTCTCTGCCTTGCGGCGTTTCTTGGGCGCCCGGATCAGCCGGTCGCCCAGCACGTCCTGCTCCGAGATCACCGACATGTCTGGCGCCTGGAACCCGTGTTCCAGCGCCCAGACCGCCAGATGCAGACCGCTTTTGCCGATCCGCGTGCCATCCATCACCGGGACCGCCTCGGCCAGGCCCTCGTCCTCGATCAGCCCGGACAAGCGTTCCCGCGCACCTTCGGAGTAGGAGGCGATTAGCACTGGCCCCTCCAGCATCCGCGCCTTAATGTGGGATGCCAAAGCCCCGAAAAGACTGATGTTTTCCTGCTGCCGCTCCGGCGCGAAGTTACGACCGATACGCCCGCCCGCATCCACCGTGCCGGGGCCCGAGGCTTGCGGCAGCGGATGCAGTTGCACCACACGGTGCTCTGCTGATGCAGCTTCCCAGGCTGCGTCGTCCAGATACAGCAGGCCCGGCGGCGTTGGTTTATAGACGGTATCAATCCGCCCCTTTTGCGCCATCGCGTGCTTGCGGGTTTCGAACTGGTCCTCGATGGTGTCCCAGCGCGCCAGCCGCGCCGGTGTCACCTGATCATCCAGCGTCACCGTCGCCTGCGGCAGGTAGTCGAACAGGGTTTCCAGCCTTTCATGGAAGAACGGCAGCCAATGCTCGATGCCCTGATGCTTGCGGCCTGCGCTGACGGCTTCATAGAGCGGATCATCGGTTCCGGCGGCTCCGAATTCGATCCGGTAGTTCTGCCGGAACCGGGTGATCGCCGCCTCGTCCAGGATCACTTCGGAAACCGGCGCCAGCTCCACCACCTCCAGCTTCTCGGTAGTGCGTTGCGAGGCCGGATCGAACCGCCGCGCGCCATCCAGCACATCGCCGAACAGATCCAGCCGGACCGGGCCGCTTTCCCCCGGCGGGAAGATGTCGATGATACCGCCGCGCACCGCATAGTCGCCCGGCTCCATCACCGTCGGGCTTTGGGTGAACCCCATACGTACCAGGAAGTTGCGCAGCGCGCCTTCATCAATCCGGTGATCAACGCGGGCGGTAAAGGCCGCCTCGCGCAGCACATCGCGCGCAGGCACCCGCTGGCTGGCGGCGTTCAATGTGGTCAGCAGCACAAACTGCTTGGGCATCTGGTGCACCAGAGCCGCCAGCGTGGCCATCCGCGCAGCCGAGATATCGGCGTTCGGCGATACCCGGTCATAAGGCAGGCAATCCCAGCCGGGAAAGACAAACACCGGCATCTCAGGAGCGAAAAAGGCAAGTGCCGACCGCATTGCCTCCATCCGCTTGTCATCACGCGCCACATGCAGAACCGGCGCGCCGGATTTCTGCACTTCCTTCAGGATCAGCCGGGCATCAAACCCTTCGGGCGCACCGCCCATGGTGATTGCACGCTGTGCCATGCCTTATCCTTTCCGGGCGTCCTCAATCGGTCTCAGCCCGCCTGTTAAAATGCCCCGATGGTCAGGTTTTGATACATGCCCCAGAACGCGGTGACCACAATGGAGATGACCCCGACGACCTGCACATAGAGCCGGCAAAACGCCAATCTTTTGCGCAGAACCTCGCCCCTGGCACCTTCCTGCGAAATCCGGCGCGCGGTCAAAAAGCTGATCAGCCCGACCACGGCCATTGGAAACACCAGCAGGAATACCGCCTGGGCAATCTCCAGCAGAAACACAAAGCCAAGCACAGCCAGGCCGGACATCACAAAACAGGACAGCGCCACCATCCAAGGGCCGGAAACCTCAGCGATGTACAGCAAGCGGTTTACGTTGACACGGACAATATCCTCCAGGTCGCGTTCCGCCTGGCCGCCGTTTCGCTGGGCCCGCTGGACCATGTCATAAGGAACCCCAAGGATCCAATGGCTGGCCGTCGACCACAGTACGGCGAGCGCAATCCAGTACCACAGGTTGGAGAATGACCGCAGCTCAATCATCTCATAGATAATATGAAGCAGATCCACGCCAGCCCCCTGTTCAGCCCGCAGATCTTCGGGCTGGAATTTGTCAACCGGCCCTATATCAACCGGGAAGCGCGCGCAGGCAAGCCCTGCCTGCTGCACAAGTTTTCCGGCGCGGCGATTGTGCCTCTTGTTCCCGGTGCCGCTTCCATGCCACCCATGGGCAAGCAAAAACGAGAGACCGCCATGAAGCCCACCGTCGCGCCCTTTCCCGCCGCCCGCTTGCGCCGCACCCGTGCCAATCAGGCCATCCGCAATCTGGTGCAGGAAAACACTCTGACCCCGTCCGATTTCATCTGGCCGGTGTTTGTCCGCGAGGGGGAAGGCCAGGAAGAACCGATCAGCTCAATGCCCGGCGTGATGCGCCGCTCGGTCGACAGGATCGCCGAGGCCGCGGTTGAGGCGCAGGCGCTGGGGATCCCGGCAATCTGCCTGTTTCCCTACACCGATGCCGCGCTCAAGACCGAGGACTGCGCCGAAGCCTGGAACCCGGACAACCTCACCAACCGGGCGATCCGGGCGATCAAGGACGCGGCGCCGGATATCGCAGTGATGACCGACGTGGCGCTGGACCCTTATAACATCAACGGCCACGACGGTTACGTGGTGGACGGCGAGATCGTCAATGACGCAACTGTCGAGGCGCTGGTCAAGATGACCCTGGCCCAGGCCGATGCAGGTGCCGATATCATCGGACCCTCCGACATGATGGACGGGCGGATCGGTGCGATGCGCAGCGCGCTGGAAAAGGCCGGCCACCACAATGCGGCGATCCTGTCCTACTCGGCCAAATACGCCTCAGGCTACTATGGGCCCTTCCGCGATGCCGTTGGTGCCTCAGGTGCGCTGAAGGGCGACAAGAAGACCTATCAGATGGATCCGGCCAACAGCGACGAGGCGCTGCGGCTGATCGAACGCGACCTGATGGAAGGCGCCGACATGGTGATGGTCAAACCGGGGATTGCATACCTGGACATCTGCCACCGGGTGAAATCCGCCTTTGGCGTGCCGACCTATGCCTATCAGGTCTCGGGCGAATACGCGATGATCCAGGCCGCAGCGCAAAACGGCTGGATTGACGGCGAACAGGTGATGATGGAAAGCCTGATGGCCTTCAAACGGGCGGGCTGCAACGGCATTCTGACCTATTTCGCGCCCGCCGCTGCCAGGCTGCTGAACGGTTGACCCTGCCAAATGCCGCGGTTGCGGATCACTTCAGCGGGAAGCCGCCGCTGTCCGGCTGGCAGCGGATGACAGGCAGCGGTTTTCCGCGTATACATTTGCCCAGAGCCGGAGCATACCGGCCTTGGAGCAAATCATTACAGGCACCTGAGAAATGAGCAGTTTTTCCTCTTCCCGCATGACCCGCCGCGGTTTTGCCCTGACGGCCCTGGCCGGCGCCGGCGTCACCGCCGCCTGCGGCAACGGCGTCGGCAACAGCAACGGCGCCAAGATCGACGCCCGCGTCGACGCAACACTGAACCAGATGTACAGCCAGTACCCCAACACCCGCACCCTGGCCGAAAAGGCTACAGGCATGCTGGTGATGCCGCTGGTCACCGAAGCAGGCTTTGTCTTTGGCGGCGCCTTTGGCCGCGGCGCCCTGCAGATCAATGGTGTGACCGTGGACTACTACTCCACTGTCAAGGGCAATGCCGGCCTGCAGATCGGCGCCCAGCAATATGCCCATGTTCTGTTTTTCATGACCCAGGACGCGCTGGCCGGCTTCCGCCGCTCCACCGGCTGGGCTGCCGGGGCAGACGTGGAGTATGTGATCAAAGACGAAGGCAACGCGCTGACGGCCGACACAAACACCCTGACCTCACCTGTACTTGCGGTGGTTTTCGGACAGGCCGGCCTGCGCGTCGGCGCCACGCTGGAAGGCACCAAATACACCCGCATCATCCCCTGACAGGGCAACCGAGCGGCGGGGCGGGGCCCCCCCCCTCTTCTTGSTCCAAAAAAWCCCCCCC